>DASZYK010000279.1:0-2686 GCA_035545455.1 Steroidobacteraceae bacterium | reverse complement strand
AGCGGCGCCAACGGTCAGCGCAATTCCGGCCGGCAGCAGCAGGCCGGCGGCGGCGGCATTCCGCGGGGTGCCGGCGGGCCGCAGACGGCCGGAGCCCAAAGCGGCGGCGACTCCAGGGAGGCGCCGGGCCAGGCGCAACGTGATGCCGCGATGGCCGCCGCCCTCGCCCGCAGACAGCAAGGCGGAGCGGGAAACACCGGCCAGCCAAGGGATGCGCAGCGCAACGGCGCGGATGGGCAGAAGGGATCCGACGGTCGCGACCTCCTCGCGGGGGGCACCAGGACCCCACGGCAGAAGCCCGAGACCGAGCAGCAGCTGGCGCTCGATCAGTGGCTGCGGCAGATCCCCGACAGCCCCGCCGGTCTCCTGCGGCGCAAGTTCCTCATCGAGCATATGATGAAGCAGCAGGGGGGCGGGGACTCGGAGGAGAGCGGCCAGTGAGAGGCCAGGCTGGCAACAGGTTGCTGCTGCTGCTCGCGAGTTGCGCGCTGACAACGCAGGCGCTCGCGGCGGTCAGGGCCGCGCTCGACGCTTCTCAGATCGCTGCCGGCGACACCGTGCAGTTGACGTTGGAACACGACGGTAGCACGAGCGGTCAACCGGACGTCACCCCGCTGCAGCACGACTTCGACATTCTCGGCACCAGCAGCAGCACGAGCGTCCAGATCCTCAACGGCAGCGCGTCCGAAAAGACCGAGGTGGACCTGACGCTGGCTCCCAAGGTCACCGGCCACTTGACGATTCCGTCTCTCTCGTGGGATGGCGAGCGGAGCCAGCCGCTCTCGCTCGTGGTGACCGGACCGGGCGGCAGCGGGCAGCCGGGCGTGTCCGGCGCGCCATCCGGGACAAAGGTGTTCATCGAGAGCAGTACGTCACCGGCACACCCCTACGTTCAGGCCGCCGTGCACCTGACGGTGCACCTCTTTACATCCGAGGTCCTGTACCACGCCGACCTCGAGCTTCCCGATAACGGCAACGTTCTCGTCAGGCAAATCGGCTCGGATGAGAGCACGAACGTGACGCGCAATGGCCAGACCTACCAGGTCATCACTCGGCGCTACCTGCTCTTTCCGCTGCACAGCGGCGACATCACCCTCGAGGGTCCGGTGCTCGATGCGGAGGTGGCCGTCAGGCAACGGTCGCCTTTCGCCAACAATCCCTTCGGCGGCTTCTTCGGCGGGCGATTGTTCGGTGGAATGTTGCGAACCGCTCGTCCCGTGCGTCTGCACGGCGATCCCATCGTGCTCACGGTGCGGCCGCGTCCCGCCGCCGCGGTCGCCAGCTACTGGCTGCCGGCCCACGACCTCAGTCTGAGCGCCGACTGGAACCCGGCGAAGCTCACCGCGAGCGCGGGCGACCCGGTGACCCTGGATCTCGATCTGCGCGCGACCGGACTCACCGCGGCGCAGCTCCCCGACCTCGCCTCACTGCTGACCATTCCTTCCGGGCTCAAGGCGTATCCCGACCAGCCGAAACTGACTGACTCGGCCCAGGACGGCAGGCTGGTCGGCAGCCGTGATCAGACCATCGCGCTCATGGCCGACTCGCCGGGGCATTACACGATCCCGGCGCTCACGGTCACCTGGTGGGACACGCAAACCAACCAATCCCGGGTGGCAACGTTGCCGGCGCGCACGTTGACCATCCTGCCCCCGCCGGGCAGCAGCGCGGCCACTGCGTCGGCACCGCCGGCACTCGCGGGCAGCGCCGCGCCAGGGACCCTCTCCGGCAGCGCATCCTCTGCGATCACCGGCAACGCGTCCGCAAACAGCACGGGAAAATCCGCGCGCGCCGCGGCCGGTCGCTCGCCCGCCGCGGCCACTCAGACACCCGAGCCCTCCCGCTCGCCCTCGGAATGGGAGTGGATCAGCATGGGTCTGGCCGTGGTATGGCTCTCGACGCTGGGCGCGTGGCTCTGGTCACGCCGGTCGCGAGCGAAGCCGCCCCCCAACCGCGGCGGGAACGCACCGGCCCCGCGCCAATTCACACTCGATGCTTCCAAGGAGCGGGCGGAATTCCGCGCGGCCTGCGAAGCCAACGACGCCCACGCGGCCAGGTCGCACCTGCTCGCCTGGACGGCAGCACTCTGGGGCACGGCGCCAGCAGGCATCAACGCGGTCGCCGCACGCATTGGCGACCGGGCAGTAGCCGAGCTGCTCCGCGACCTCGATCGCGCCTGCTATGCCGGCGGCACGTGGCAGGGGCATCCGCTCGCCGCGGCGCTCAAGGAGCTGCCGGCGCGGAGCAAGAGCGCGCGCGAGCGCGACGGCCTGGCGCCGCTTTACCCTTGAGCGGGCGCCCGAGCGATCCGCGGCCGGCTCAGCCCGCCCTGCCGAAGCCGCCGCCGCCGGGCGTCTCGATGATGAATACATCGCCCGCAGCCATCTGCACCGTCTGAGTCGCAGCAACCTCCTCGATGGCTCCCGACGCGCGCCGCACACGGTTCCCGCCGAGTTGGCCCGGCTCGCCTCCTTCCAGGCCGAAGGGCGGCACTCGGCGCCGGTTCGACAGAATCGCCGCGGTCATTGGCGCGCGGAAGCGGACCTGCCGCACCACGCCGTCGCCGCCGCGGTGCCGGCCCTTTCCTCCCGATCCACGGCGGATGGCGAAGCGCTCGAGAAGAACGGGGAAACGCCACTCGAGCACCTCCGGGTCCGTCAGCAGACTGTTGGTGGCGTGTGTCTGC
>DASZYK010000278.1:0-3925 GCA_035545455.1 Steroidobacteraceae bacterium | reverse complement strand
CACCTGCTGCGGCAGGCCGAGCCTCACCGGCACGTGGAACACCTCCTCAGCGAGCTCGATCGCGCCCTCCATCTTGGCGCTGCCGCCGGTGAGCACCACGCCCGCGGCGATCACTTCCTCGAAGCCGCTGCGGCGCAGCTCTTCGCGCACGAGGCCAAACAGCTCCTCGTAGCGCGGCTCGACGATCTCGGCGAGCGTCTGACGCGCGAGCCGGCGCGCCGGCCGGTCGCCGACGCTCGGCACCTCGATGCTCTCGTCGGGATTGGCGAGCTGCGAGAGCGCGCAGGCGTAGCGCACCTTGATGTCTTCGGCGTGCTGGGTGGGCGTGCGCATCGACACCGCGATGTCGTTCGTCACCTGGTCGCCCGCGATCGGGATGACCGCCGTGTGGCGGATGGCGCCGTGCGAGAACACCGCGAGATCGGTCGTGCCGCCGCCGATGTCGACCAGGCATACGCCGAGCTCCTTCTCGTCGTCCGTCAGCACGGAGAAGCTGGAGGCCAGCTGCTCCAGCACGACATCGTCGACCTCGAGCCCGCAGCGCTTGATGCACTTCTCGATGTTCTGCGCCGCGCTCTCGGCGCCCGTGACGATGTGCACCTTGGCCTCGAGGCGCACGCCCGACATGCCGATCGGATCGCGGATGCCCTCCTGGCCGTCGACGATGAACTCCTGCGGCAGCACGTGCAGGATCTTCTGGTCGGCGGGGATCGCCACCGCCTTGGCCGCATCGATCACGTGCTCGACGTCGCCGTGAGTGACCTCGCGGTCGCGGATCGCCACGACGCCGTGGGAGTTGAGGCTGCGCACGTGGCTGCCCGCTATCCCGGCGAACACCGAGTGAATCTCGCAGCCGGCCATGAGCTCCGCTTCCTCCACGGCCCGCTGGATCGACTGCACGGTCGACTCGATGTTGACGACCACCCCCTTCTTCAGGCCCCGGGAGGGCTGGGAGCCGAGGCCGAGCACTTCTATGGTGCCGTCGACGCCGACCTCGCCCACCAGCGCGACCACCTTCGAGGTGCCGATGTCGAGGCCCACGATGAGATTTCTGTCAGAGCGCTTAAGCATGTTGGTCCTCGTAAGCACGGTGCCGCTGGCCATCGAAGGCGTGAGCGTTCCCTGATGCCACTTCCGGCTTCGTCGCGAAGTGTCTCGGAGCCGCCCGCGCAGCCCGCACGTTCGCCCGCTTCCCGCGCGCCGCTCGCCCCGACCGCCACCCGACGGCAAAGCCGTTCGTGTACCGCATATCCACGTATGAAATGTCCGCTGCGCGTTGCTCGACGATGCCGAGCGCCGCGCTCATGAATTTCTCGAACCGCTCATCGACCTGCGACCGGCCGAGCCTCACGGTGATGTCGTTCGAGAGCCGCAGCTGCCACGCGCCCCGCGGGTCGAGCCGCACCGCCGCGACCGTGAGGCCCGTTTGCCGCAGGCGCCTGCGCATGGCGAGGTAGCGCTGCGTGACCTCGGCTTCGGAGCCGTCGGGCCCCGAGAGCCGCGCCAGGCCGCCCGGGAAGCGGCTGACACCCGTCGCGAAGCGCACCCCGTTCGCATTGACCAGACCGTCGCTGCCCCAGCGCGCGGCCGCCACCTGCTCCACGACCAGCACCGAGAGCCCATGCGGCCAGTCGCGCTCGACGCTCACGGCATCCACCCAGGGAAGCGTATGAATCGCGCGGCTCACCGCCGCGAGATTCACGGTGAGCAGCCCCGCACCGCGCACCTGGCGCGCGACGACCCGCTCGATGTCGCCCGGCGCGACGTGTTGAAATCGCCCCGTCACCTCCACCGTGCGGATCGGCTGGTTTAGCGCCCAGAACACGACGACCAGCGTCGCGAGCACCGCTGCGCCGATCGCGACTGTTCGGCCGAGGGCGCGCCAGGGTATCCGCGGCCGTGCCGCGGCGGCTTCGCGGGCCTTGATGCGGTTGCGGGCGCGCTTCGCCTTGAAAGGGATCCGCATCATGAGCGGCCCCCCGCCGGGCCGATCCCCGCTCCCGCGGCATCGGACGGCCCGGCGATGCGCACGAAGCTCGTCTCGAGCACCCGCCACACGAGCTCATCGAAGTCGATGCCGGCGGCGCGCGCGGCCATCGGCACCAGACTGTGGCTGGTCATGCCGGGCACCGTGTTGACCTCGAGCAGCAACGGCCTGCCGGCGGCATCCATCATGAAATCCGCCCGTCCCCAGCCCTCTCCCCCGGCTGCCTCGAACGCGGCGAGCGCGAGACTGCGCAGGTGCTGCTCGGCCGGGTCCGAGAGGCCGGAGGGGCAGACGTAGCGCGTGTCGTCGCGGAAATACTTCGCCTCGTAATCGTAGAAGGCCTTCGGCGTCTCGATGCGGATCGACGGCAGAGCCTCGCCCTGCAGCAGCGCCACCGTGTACTCGCGGCCGGTGATCCACTGCTCCGCGAAGACGCTGCGGTCGACCGCGGCCGCGGCCGCGTACGCCGCTGGAAGCGCCTCGGCGCTCTCGACCTTCGTCATTCCGACACTCGAGCCCTGGGAGGCCGGCTTGACGATGAAGGGCAGCCGCAGGCGCTCGAGCGCCAGCTCGAAATCCCGCGGCCCACGCAGCTGCAGCGCATCGGGGGACGCGACTCCGATCGCCTGCGCCAGGCGCTTGGTGCGCAGCTTGTCCATCGCGATGGCCGAGCCGGCCACGCCGCTGCCGGTGTACGGAATGCCGAGATACTCGAGCGCCCCCTGCACGGTGCCGTCCTCTCCGCCCGGGCCGTGGAGCGCGATCCACACGCGGTCGAACCGTTCTGCGGCGAGCTCGGCCAGCGAGCGCTCGCGCGGATCGAAGGCGGCAGCGTGCACACCGCGGCGGACGAGCGCCGCGAGCACGGCGTTGCCGGAGAGGAGGGAGATCTCCCGCTCGCTCGAGTCGCCGCCGAGGAGCACTGCCACCCGCCCGAACTCCTTCGGGTCGGCTGCATGGCGCGCGAGTGCCGGATCGTGGGTGAGCCGCATCAGCGCTTCTCCCCCACGATGCGCACTTCGGGGTGCAGCCGCACGCCATGCACCCTCTCGACCTCATCCCGCACGCGTCCGATCAGGCTCTCGACGTCGGCGGCCGTGGCCGCGCCGTGGTTGATGATGAAGTTGGCGTGCTTCAGCGACACCGACGCATCGCCCACCCGCAGACCCTTGAGACCTGCGGTCTCGATCAGGCGCGCCGCATGATCGCCCGGCGGATTGGTGAACACCGAGCCGCAGCTCCACTCGCCGATCGGTTGCGTCGCCTTGCGCCGCTCGAGGAGGGACTCGATCTCGCTGCGGCGCTCGGGAAGACGCCCGGCTTCCATGCCTTGCCGCACCTCGAACCGCAGCGTCGCGCCGAGGTACCATTCCTCGGCCGCAGGCGGCTCGACGTGGCGGTAGCTCACTCGATACTCGCCGGCGTCCCGCCGATGCTCCCGGCCGCTGCGGTCGATGGTCTCGACCTCCAGGACGTGCCGCCAGGTCTCGCCTCCGAAGGCGCCCGCATTCATCGCGAGCGCGCCTCCCAACGTGCCGGGGATGCCCGCGAAGAACTCCGCCGGGCCGAGACCCCATTTGATGCATTGCCTGGCGATGCGCGCGCAGGCGGCACCCGCCTCGCCGTACACCGTGTCGGGACCGGCCCGCTCCACTCGATCCAGCGTGCCTTGCGTGCTGATGACGATGCCTGCGATGCCTCCGTCGCGCACCAGCAGGTTGCTCCCGAGCCCCACCCAGCACACCGGCACGTCGGCCGGGACGCTGCGCAGGAAGTCCGCGAGGTCAGTCCGGTCGCGCGGCGTGAAGTAGATCTCCGCGGGGCCGCCCACGTGCCAGGAGGTATGGCGGCTCATCGGCTCGTTGCGCCGGATGCGCGGCAAAAACTCGCTCGCCACGGCCAGCATCAGCCGCTCCTCCGCGGCGGCAGCAGCGCGGC
>DASZYK010000277.1:0-3131 GCA_035545455.1 Steroidobacteraceae bacterium | reverse complement strand
TGAGCCTCCACGCCGGGCAGCGCGAGGAGCTCCGGCGAGAGATGCCCGCTCTTGGTGATGACCAACACCCGCTCGAGCGAGCCGCCGAGCGCATCCGCGGCCCCGAGCGCCATGGAGCAGGCCGCCTTGCCCACGGCCGCGGCCCAGACCGGCGCATCGCCGGGCGCAGCAGGGCTCGCGATCAGCGCCTCGCGCACGCACCGCCGGCCCTCGACACTCGCGAGGCCGGCGTGCAGCAGGTCGAGGAGCAGCCGATGCCGCGCGGGCGACGCGGACGACATCGGATCAGGAAGCGCGGATGACCTTGAGCAACGGGCCGCCGCCGCGCAGCTTCTTCGCCTCGTCCGAGCGCTCCAGCTGCAGGCGCTCCAGGTACTCGGGCGTCACGTCGCCCGTGACGTACTCGCCGGAGAAGCAGGAAGTATCGAACTCCTCGATGCGCGCGTCCTCGTGCTTGCAGGCGGCGATCAGATCCTCGATGTCCTGATAGATCAGCCAGTCGGCGCCGATGAGGCGCGCCACCTCGTCCACCCGCCGTCCGCTCGCCACGAGCTCCCGGGCCGCCGGCATGTCGATGCCGTAGACGTTGGGGAAGCGCACCGGGGGCGCGGCGGAGGCGAAATAGACCTTGCGCGCGCCCGCCTCGCGCGCGAGCTCGATGATCTGCGCGGAAGTCGTGCCGCGGACGATCGAGTCGTCGACCAGCAGCACGTTCTTGCCGCGGAACTCGAGATCGATGGCGTTCAGCTTCCGGCGCACCGATTTCTGCCGCTCCTCCTGGCCGGGCATGATGAACGTGCGGCCGATGTAGCGGTTCTTGATGAATCCTTCGCGATACTTCAGGCCGAGGCGCTGCGCGAGCTGCAGCGCGCTCGTGCGGCTCGTGTCCGGGATCGGAATGACGACGTCGATGTCGTGATTGGGACGCTCGCGCAGGATCTTCTCCGCGAGGCGGTCGCCCATGCGCATGCGGGCGCGGTAGACGGAGATGTTGTCTATCTTCGAGTCCGGACGGGCGAAGTAGACATACTCGAAGATACAGGGGGTATGGCGCACGCTGGCCACGCACTGATGCGAGTGCAGCCGGCCGCCATCGTCGATGAACACCGCCTCCCCGGGCGCGATGTCACGCACCATGCGGAACGACAGGCTGTCCAGGGCCACGCTCTCGGAAGCCAGCATCCACTCGGGTCCGCGCGGCGTGTCCCGCTGTCCGAGCACCAGAGGCCGGATGCCGTTGGGATCGCGGAAGCCGAGAATGCCGTGCCCGATGATCATCGCCACCACCGCGAAGCCGCCGCGGCATCGCCGATAGACCGCGTTCAGCGCCGCGAACACGTCCGCGGGAGTGATGCGCGGGGTGCCGATGCGCTGCAGCTCCGAGGCGAACACATTCAGCAGCACCTCCGAGTCCGAGGTGGTGTTGAGATGCCGGCGATCCTCGCGGATCAGCACCTCGGCGAGCTCCGTGGCGTTGGTCAGATTGCCGTTGTGCGCGAGGCAGATGCCGTAGGGCGAATTGACGTAGAAGGGCTGGGCCTCCGAGGCGCTGTCGCACCCGGCGGTGGGGTAGCGAACGTGGCCGATCCCGGCGTTGCCTTTGAGCTCCAGCATGTGATGCTGCTGGAAGACGTCGCGCACCAGGCCTCTGCCCTTGCGGACGCAGAGCTCGCCGTCGCCGTAGGTTGCGATGCCGGCGGCATCCTGGCCCCGATGCTGCAGCACCGTCAGCGCGTCATAGATGCGCTGGTTGACCGCGCTCGTTCCGACGACACCGACGATTCCGCACATGGTCCTTACCTCAAGGAGCCCGCGCCGACCAGCACGCGCAGGCCGTTGGCCACCGAGTCACCGTATGGGATCAGCATGGAATGCCGCCACCAGACCTCGCCGTCCAGCTTGAGCAGCTGCCCGAGGATGACGAACACCCCGATGAGCACCACCCCGCGCGCCGCGCCGAAGAGAAATCCGAGGAAGCGGTCCATGCCGCTGAAGATCGACAGGCGCACGTAATGCCCGATGAGGGCGCCGAGCCCGGCGCCGAAGAGCACGATGAGCGCCACGATGATGACGCGCGCCGCCCAGGGCCGCACGTAGCTGCCGGCGAGGAGCCCGCCGAGGTGCGGCTCGATCATGTCGGAGAAATGCCACGCGACGAAGAGCGCGACGACCCAGGTGACCAGGGCGATCGCCTCGCGCAGGAAGCCGCGCACGGCACCGACGACGGCGGACAGCGCGACGGCGGCGACGACCACATAATCGGCTATGTTCATGGGAGCGGCAGCGGCGACATAGGTCGAGGGCGCGCGGATTGTACAAGAGCGGTCCGCCGGTCGCTCGGAATCGCATCACCTTACCGGAAGGATCTCGCCACGATGCCCGCGCGCGCGCAATCGGGCCGCCAGACGCTCCGCGCCGGCGCGGTCACGCACCGGTCCGGCGCGGACCCGCCAGAGGACGCGCGACCGCGTGCGGGCGGCGGATACCGACATGTGAAAGCCCCTGCCGGCGAGCGATCGCGCGAGGCGATCGGCATTCCCGCGGCTCGCAAAGCTGCCAAGCTGCACCACCCATCCGCCCGACGAGGCCGGTGTGCGGGCCTCACGCACCACCTCATGTGCGGGCGATTTCGAGGCTTGCAAGCCGGGATCGGCTATCGCGGTCCGCTTCGCGGCGTGGGGGGCGGCCGCAGGCGATGCGGCGGTCCGCGGCGCAGTTGCTTGCTGCTGTCCTTCGCTGCTTGCGGGCGCCGCCGCGCCGCTTTGCACGGGGCCCGGCGCGGAAGTTCCCGCGGATGCCAGGGCCGGCGTCGCGGACGACTGCGCCGCTGGCGTGGCCAGGGCGTCTCGGGGCGGGGGAGTCGCGCCGAGGGTCAGCGTGTAGGAGCGAAGAGGCGGCTGCGGATGCGCCATGGGCCCGTCGGCGTCCCCCACGGCGGATGGCGAGGCGGCTGTCCTGGAAGGATCGGGCGCGGACCTCGTCCGGATCGGTCCGGTCAGAAGCTCCGGAACCAACAGCACGATCAGCGCCACGAGGATGATGGCGCCCGTCAGTCGCTCTTTCACGGGGGCGAGTATATCTCAAGCCACTCGAGCGCCGGTCCCACCGTGTGAAATGATCCAAGGACCACC
>DASZYK010000276.1:0-8612 GCA_035545455.1 Steroidobacteraceae bacterium | reverse complement strand
GCCTCGAGGTCCTGCGGCAGCGCGGCCTGCTCGCGCAGCTGCTGCCCACCGTGGATGCGTACCTCACGGCGCACTCCGGCGGCTTGGTCGAGCGGCTGCTGATGAAAGGACTCGCCAACACCGATGGGCGCGCCTCCGCGGGCCGGCCGGTCACGCCCACATTTCTCCTGGCACTCCTTCTTTATGGTCCGATCGCGCAGCTCATCGAGTCCACGCCGCCGGAGAAGTGGCACGAGCTCTCGGCGATCGCCGATGCCTGCGACCGCGCGGTGCGGCAGGCGCAGCAGCACCTCACCATTCCCCGGCGCTTCTCGCTGGGCCTGAGCGAGATGTTCTCCCTGCAGCCTCGGCTCGAGCACCCGACCGGCCGCCGAGCGCTGCGCCTGCTGACTCACCCGCGGTTCCGGGCAGCCTACGATCTGCTGCTGCTGCGCGCCGAGCTCGGTCTGGCATCTCCGGAGATGGCCCGGTGGTGGACCCGCGTGCAGGAAGTCCCGCACGAGGAGCAGGGGCGCATGGCGGATGAGCTCGCACAGGCGGCGGGGCCCCGGCCGGACCGTCCCCGCTCGGGGCGCCGGCGCCGCAGGGGACGGCGCGGCCCCCGCGGCTCGTGAATGACCCGACGATGGGCGCCTGGCAGAGCGCGTACATCGGGATCGGCAGCAATCTCGAGGATCCGCGCGCTCAGGTACTGCGCGCCTGCGAGCGGCTGCGGGCCCTGCCTTGCACACGCGTGGTGGCGATCTCGCCCCTCTACCGCTCCAGGCCCTTCGGACCCGTGCCGCAGCCGGATTTCGTCAATGCCGCGGCGGGGGTACTGACGCAGCTCGATGCCCGCGCTCTGCTCGATGAGCTCAAGGCGCTCGAGAAGGCGCTCGGCAGGCCGGCGGAGCACGAGCATTGGGGACCCCGCATCATCGACCTCGACCTCCTCGTCTACGGCCGCGAGCGCCGCGACGAGCCGGGCCTGCATCTTCCCCATCCCGGGATAGTGGAGCGGAACTTCGTTCTGTATCCTCTTGGCGACCTCGCTCCGGACCTCGACGTGCCCGGGCTCGGCCGGGTGGCCGAGCTCAGAGGACGCGTCGCGTCCGAGGGCCTCGAGCGCCTGGGCGAGCCCTGAACAGACTGAATGCGGCGTGAGACATGACCGGGGCTGAGCACCAGTTCATCGTGGTGGAAGGGCCGATCGGGGTGGGCAAGACGAGCCTCGCCCGGCGGCTGGCCGAGAGCCTGTCGGCGCAGCCGGTGCTGGAGGATGCGGCGCAGAACCCGTTCCTCGAGCGGTTCTACAGGAATCCGCGCGCGGGCGCGCTGCCGGCGCAGCTCTATTTTCTCTTCCAGCGCTGCCAGCAGCTCGGCGCCCTGAATCAGCAGGACCTCTTCGCCCAGGTGCGCGTGTCGGACTACCTGTTGGAAAAGGACCGGCTGTTCGCGCGGGTGACGCTCGACGATGCGGAGTTCGCCCTTTACGAGCAGATCTACGCCAAACTCGACGTGCAGGCGCCCCGGCCCGATCTCGTCATCTACCTGCAGGCTCCGGTCGACGTGCTTCTGGAGCGGATCGCGCGGCGTGGAATCGGCTACGAGCAGTACATCGAGCGCGACTATCTGGTGCGCCTCAACGAGGCGTATGCGCGCTTCTTCCACGAATACGAGGCGGCGCCGCTGCTCATCGTCAATGCGGCCGCGATCGATCCGATCAACAATCCGGCGGACTACGAGGAGCTGCTGTCGGCGATCCGCCGCATGAAGCGGGGACGGCTCTACTACAACCCGATGCGCAGCAGGGCGCCTTTTCAATAAGGATCGCAGGCTCATTTTATGTACACCCACCTACAGCTTCGGGATTCCGACCGCCAGCCCGTGACCCTCAGCACGCTGGCGCACATGAAGGCGGAAGGCAGGAAGATCGCGAGCCTCACCTGCTACGACGCCAGTTTCGCCGTGCTTCTGGATGAGGCGGATGTCGACGTCGTCCTCGTCGGCGACTCGATGGGCATGGTCATCCAGGGGCACGACACCACCGTGCCGGTCACGATGGATCACATCGTGTATCACACACGCGCGGTGGCGCGAGGCCTGCACCGGCCGTTCCTGATCGCCGACCTGCCGTTCATGAGCTATCCGTCGAAGGAGCGGGCGCTCGAGAATTCCGTGCGCCTCATGCAGGAGGGCGGCGCCAAGATGGTGAAGCTCGAAAGCGGCGGCAGCCAGGCGGAGATCGTCGAGTTCCTCGCGGGCCACGACATCGCGGTGTGCGCGCACCTGGGCCTGAGGCCCCAGTCCGTGCACAAGACCGGCGGCTTTCGCGTGCAGGGGCGGGAGCATGACGCGGCGGCGCAGATGGTCGAGAACGCCAGGCGGCTCGAGTCCGCGGGCGCCGATCTGGTGCTCCTGGAATGCATCCCCGCGCAGCTCGGCAAGGCGATCACCGAGGCGCTGCACGTACCGGTCATCGGCATCGGCGCGGGGCCCGACACCGACGGACAGATCCTGGTGCTCTACGACATCCTCGACATCACGACCGGCCGCAAGCCCCGCTTCGTCCGGAATTTCATGCAGGGCGCCGGCGACAACCGCGAAGCGCTGAAGCGCTACGTCGAAGCGGTGCGTAGCGGGGCCTACCCCGCGCCGGAGCACTGCTTCTGACGGACATGGAGACGGTCACCACCATCGCGGCCGTGCGCGAGCGCGTCCGCCGCTGGCGTGCCGAGGGCCGGCGTGTTGCCTTCGTGCCGACGATGGGAAATCTCCACGCCGGACACGTGAGTCTGATCGAGACCGCGCGCCGTCACGGCGAGCGCTTCGTCGCCAGCATCTTCGTCAATCCCATGCAGTTCGGGCCGAACGAGGACTTCGCGCACTACCCGCGCACACCGGCGCAGGACGCGCGCATGCTGGCCGATGCCGGGTGCGATCTGATGTTCATGCCCGACGTGGCAGAGATCTATCCCAACGGCTCGGAGCGGGCGACACGAGTCGAGGTGCCCGGGCTCTCGAGCATCCTCTGCGGCGAGTTCCGTCCCGGTCACTTCGAGGGTGTCACGACCGTGGTGGCAAAGCTCTTCAACATCGTGGAGCCGGACGTCGCGGTCTTCGGGGAAAAAGACTTCCAACAGCTCACCGTCATCCGCCGCATGGTGGCCGACCTCTGCATGGCCGTCACCATCGTCGCGGCGCCGACGGTGCGCGAGCCCGACGGGCTCGCCATGAGCTCGCGCAATCAGTACCTCACCGAGGAGGAGCGCCGTCAGGCGCCCGTCATCCATCGTGCGCTGCTCGCCGCGATCGAGCGGCTGCGCGCCGGTGAGCGGGATTTCCTCGCAATCGAGCGAGCAGGACTCGAAGCGCTGGAGCGCGTGGGAATGAGGCCCGACTACTTCGCCGTGCGCCGGGCCGCCGATCTCGCCAGCCCGCAATCCGACACGCGCCACTTCGTCGTCCTCACCGCCGCGCGCCTCGGCCGCGCACGCCTGATCGACAATCTGCAGATCCGCGTATAAGGGAGGAGCGCGCGCAAACTGATCTGGAAGGCCAGAGCGATGCGCCTAAACGGCGTTCTGGCCAGGGTCAGCTTGCGATGCGCTCTGGCTGACAGCGCTACGGCCGTGCCGCGAAAGCGCCCACTCGATGTGCTCGCGCACCAGCTCCGAAGCATCCCCGCGCCGCCGCTCCAGAGCCGCGATCACATCCTCCGAAGCCGGCGCATTGCCCAGCGCCACCGCGATGTTCCGCGACCATTTCTCGTAGCCGATGCGATAGATCGGCGATCCCCGCATCCGCTCGTCGAACTGCGCTTCCGTCCAGGCGAAGAGCTCCGTCAGCCGCGCCGCATCCAGGCCATGGCGCACCTTGAAGTCGGGATGAGAGGCGGCATGGGCGAACTTGTTCCAGGGGCAGACGAGCTGACAGTCGTCGCAGCCGTAGATCCGGTTGCCGATCGCCGGCCGCAGCTCCACCGGGATGGCGCTGTGATGCTCGATGGTCAGATACGAGATGCACCGGCGCGCATCCAGCCGATAGGGCGCCACGATAGCCCCCGTCGGGCATGCGGGAATGCATGCGGTGCAGGTGCCGCAGTGCGCGCTCGCCGGGGCATCCTCGGGCAGGGGCAGGTCCGTCAGGATCTCGCCGAGGAAAAACCATGAGCCGGCATCCCGGGAGATCAGGTTGGTGTGCTTGCCGATCCAACCGAGGCCCGCGTTTCGGGCCAGCGCCTTTTCCAGGACCGGTGCGCTGTCGACGCAGACCCGATAGCCGAACGGCCCGATTTTCTGCGCGAGCTCCTTCGCGAGCCGCGCGAGGGCGGTGCGCAGCACTTTGTGATAATCGCGTCCGAGCGCGTATCGCGAGACGTAGCCGATCCGCGGGTCGCCGAGCACGCTTTCGGCGTCGCGGGCGGCCCCCGGCCAATAGTCCATGCGCGCGCTGACCACGCGGATGGTGCCCGGCGCCAGCATCTGCGGACGGCTGCGCATGACACCATGGCGGCGCATGTAGTCCATTTCGCCGTGAAAGCCCGCATCGAGCCAGCGCAGCAGGTGTTGCTCGTCCTCCGGGATGTCGATGCTCGCGACACCCATGCGGTCGAACCCGAGCTCCCGGCCACGAGCCGCGAGCTGGCGCTTGGCCGCTGCGGCATCCAGGCGCGGCGGTTGGGTCATGTATCATTACTCCACAGAATGTGCCCCGCCGCCGCAGGTGGCGGAGCCGCGGGCAAAAAACCGCGCTCTTTGCCCGCGACGCGCCGGGCCGGGCCGGGCAGGAGCCCGGATTCAGCGCTTCGTACCAGTATAATCGGCTCATGGCGCTGCCGGTCTGTCTCTACTCCACGGCACAGGTGCGTGCGCTCGATGCCTACGCCATCGAGACGCTCGGCATCCCGGGCTACACGCTCATGAAGCGAGCCGGCGAGGCGGCGCTGAGATATCTACGCACGCGATTCCCCGTTGCCCACCGCATCGTCATCGTCTGCGGCCCCGGCAACAATGGCGGCGACGGCTACGTGCTTGCACGCTTCGCGCAAGCGGCGGGTCTCACCGTCAGCACGCTTGCCGCCACCCCGCCCGACCTGCTGCGGGGGGATGCGCGTCAGGCCTGCGACGATCTGCGCGCGAGCGGCGCCAAGGTCCAGCCTTATGCGCAGGAGCGCCTCGCCGACGGAGAAGTCATCGTCGACGCCTTGCTCGGCACGGGACTCCGTGGACCGGCGCGCGAGGAGATCGCCCATGTCATCCGTGACATCAACAGCGCCGGCCGACCCGTACTCGCGGTGGACGTCCCATCCGGTCTCGACAGCGACACCGGCGTGCCGCTCGGTGACACGGTGCGGGCGGATTGCACCGTCACCTTCGTCGGATTGAAGACCGGCCTCTTCATCGGCGACGGGCCGGAATTCTCCGGCACGGTCTTCTTCGACGACCTCGAGATCGCGCCCGCTGCGGCTGCAACGCCGTCGCCCCGCATCGAGCGCATCCTCGAGTCGGCGATCCAACAGGCGCTGCCGCGCCGGGCGCGCGCGGCGCACAAGGGGGATTTCGGCCGTGTGCTGATCGTGGGCGGCGGTGTGGGCATGCCGGGCGCGGCTCGTCTCGCCGGTGAGGCGTGTCTTCGCGTCGGCGCGGGCCTCGTGACCGTCGCCGTCGCGCCCGAGAACGTACCGGCGATTGCCGCGGGCAGGCCGGAGCTCATCTGTCTGCCGCTGCCGGACGCGGAAGCGTTGGACGAGCCGGCCGAGCGGGCCGATGTCATCGCCATCGGCCCGGGGCTCGGCCGCAGCGCGTGGGCACGCAGCACCCTCGAGCGGGTGCTGCGCTTCGGCAAGCCCCTGGTGGTCGATGCGGACGCGCTCAACATCATTGCGGAATCCGCCGGCCCGGCGCGTGAGGATTGGGTTCTGACGCCGCACCCCGGTGAGGCGGCGCGCCTGCTGGGCTCGGGGTCGGGTGAGATCCAAGGCGACCGGCTCGCCGCTCTCGAGCGTCTGGTGGCGCGCTATCACGGGACGGTCGTGCTCAAAGGCGCGGGCACGCTCGTCGGTGCGCCGGGCCGCATCCCGGCGCTCTGCGAGCGCGGTAATCCCGGCATGGCGACGGCAGGCATGGGCGATGTGCTGACCGGAACGATTGCGGGCATCTTCGCGCAGTGCCGCGACGCCTGGCTCGCTGCGAGAGCAGGCGTGCTCGTGCATGCGATGGCGGGCGATGCGGCGGCGCGCACGGGGGAGCGGGGGCTCCTCGCCGGCGACGTCGCCCGGGAGCTGCGCAACTGCGTCAATCTCTGAAGACCGCGGACGATACCGAGGCGCTCGGCGCGAGGCTCGCAGAGGCGCGGCCGGCCGCTCTCGATCAGCCGGCGATCGTCCATCTGACCGGCGAGCTGGGCGCAGGCAAGACCACCCTGGCGAAGGGGTTCGCGCGCGCCTGCGGTATCGCAGCCCCGGTGCGCAGTCCCACGTACACCCTCATGAACGTGCACGAGGCCGACGCTCTCACGCTGGTGCATCTCGATCTCTACCGGCTGCGCGATCCCGCCGAACTGGAGCACCTGGGCCTGCGGGAGTGGGCGCGCGCCGGCTGTCTCTGGCTCATCGAGTGGCCGGAGCGAGCGGCGGGGCTGCTGCCCGCACCTGATCTGACGGTCCGTCTGACCGCGGGCCCGGACGCGCACGAGGCGGAAATTTCAGCGGGAACGGTCACGGGCGCCCATTGGCTCGAGCGCGCTTTGCCGGCTCGCGCACCGTCTTCCTGAAGGCGCGCCCGCGGGAGGAAATCCGAAGCCCTGATCCAGGGTAGTTGAAACTTTGCGGCGCGGCTCGTAGATTACGAGTCAAGTAGCGCCGCAAAGTACATGATAAGAAAGGTCTTTCAGCTAGGGGCTCTCGTTCTTCTCGGCCTCGGCCCGGCAGCAGTGCCGGCCGCGGACGCCCGGGCGGCCACGGCCCGCCTCAGCGCCGTGCATGTCGCCGCCTCGGGGGACGGGGCGCGCATTACGCTCGATCTCTCGCAGGTCACGGGCGAGAAGTACTTCACCCTGGACCATCCCTTCCGCGCCGTCATCGACCTGCAGCAGACCCGCGCCGCGCCGGGCCTGAGGCTCCTCGGCGCCGGCGGTCTGGTTGCCGACATGCGGATGGGCCGCAGGCCCCATGGCGGGCTGCGGCTGGTGTTCGTGCTGCATGCCGCTGCGGGCATGAGCGCCGACTGGATCCATTCGCGGGCGCCGGGCGCGCAGCTCGTCCTGACGCTCGGCAAGGGATCGGCCGCCGTTGCGGTCACTGCCGCGCCCGCCGCCAAACCAACACCCATCGAGGCGAAGCACGCCCCCGCCGACACCGGGCGTGACATCATCGTGGCGGTGGATGCCGGACACGGCGGTCAGGACCCGGGGGCCATCGGGCTTCACGGCACGGAGGAGAAGAACGTGACGCTCGCCATCGCGCGCCTGCTGGCGCATCAGATCGATGAGCAGCAAGGCATGCGCGCCGTCCTGACGCGCAGCCGGGACATCTTCATACCCCTCAGAGACAGGATGGGGATCGCGCGCCGCGCCAAAGCCGATCTCTTCGTCTCCGTCCACGCCGATTGCGTCACGGACCGGCGGGTCTCAGGCGCCTCGGTATACATCCTCTCCCTGCGCGGCGCCTCGAGCGAGGCCGCCCGCTGGCTCGCCGAGCGTGAGAACGATGCCGATCTGAAGGGCGGCGTGCAGCTCGACGACAAGTCGAGCACTCTGGCCTCGGTCCTTCTCAACCTCTCCCAGTCGGCCACGATCAGCGAGAGCATGACGGCCGCCCAGCGTGTGCTCGCCTCGCTCGACCACTCCGTGCCGGTGCGCAAGTCCGAGGTGCAGCAGGCCGCCTTCGTTGTTCTCAAGTCGCCCGACATCCCGTCCATGCTCGTGGAGACGGACTACATCTCCGATCCCGCCGAGGAGCGCAAGCTGCGCAGCCGCGGGCACCAGGGCAGGATCGCCGACGCCATCTTCCAGGGTATCCGCGGCTATTTCCGCCAGCATCCGCCCCCGGGCACGCTCTTCGCCGAAGAGCGACAGAAGCAGCTCGACGGCCTCGTCGCGGGCAATTAGACGGCTCCGAACGCCGCGGAGGAGCGGTCCGCGGAGCTGCCAGGAAGTTTTACGGCGCGCTCCGGAGCTATAGACTGCCGGACGATGCCCATCCGAATCCTCCCCAGCGAGCTCATCGACCAGATCGCCGCCGGCGAAGTCATCGAGCGCCCCGCCTCGGTCGTCAAGGAGCTGGTCGAGAACAGCCTCGACGCCGGCGCTCATCGCATCGAGGTGGACGTGGAGCGCGGCGGCGTGGGCCTGCTGCGCGTGCGGGATGACGGCTGCGGGATCTGCGCCGAGGAGCTGCCGGTCGCGGTCCGCCGCCACGCCACCAGCAAGATCGCGAGCCTCGATGACCTCGCCGCCATCACCACGCTCGGGTTTCGCGGCGAGGCGCTGCCCTCCATCGGCTCCGTATCGCACCTGCGCGTCATCTCACGCCCCACAGCAGCGG
The DNA here is from genome assembly GCA_035545455.1 of Steroidobacteraceae bacterium. Classification (GTDB taxonomy): domain Bacteria; phylum Pseudomonadota; class Gammaproteobacteria; order Steroidobacterales; family Steroidobacteraceae; genus 13-2-20CM-66-19. The sequence goes on along the minus strand of DASZYK010000276.1, from coordinate 88 downwards.
ATCGAGCCGCGGAGATCGCGGTGGACGGCGGGACGCCGGGCGACGTGCGTCCCGCCGCGCATCCGCACGGCACCACGATCGAAGTGCG
>DASZYK010000275.1:0-2607 GCA_035545455.1 Steroidobacteraceae bacterium | reverse complement strand
ACTGCTCGGCCCGAACGGCGCCGGCAAGACGACCACCATCAACATGATTCTCGGAGTGCTGAGTCCGACCACAGGCGGCGTGCGCATCGGCGGGATCGATCTGGCGCGTCACCGGGCGCGTGCCCTGGCGCACGCCAACTTCTCGGCGGTGTACGCGTCGCTCCCGGGCAATCTCACGGTCGCGCAGAATCTGCGCTTCTTCGGCCTCGTCTACGGCATTCCCGAGCTCGGGCGCCGTGTGGCGGAGCTGTTGCGGCAGTTCGACCTCGAGCGCCTGCGGGACACCAAGTGCGGCCTGCTCTCCTCGGGTGAGCAGACACGGGTCGCCCTCGCCAAGGCGGTCCTGAACCGGCCCCGACTGCTGCTGCTCGACGAGCCGACCGCGTCCCTGGATCCGGCCGCCGCCCAGACCATCCGCGCGCGCATCCGCCGCCTCGCGGCCGACACCGGCTGCGGGATACTCTGGACCTCGCACAACATGTACGAAGTCGAGGAGGTCTGCGATCGGGTGCTGTTTCTCTCCCGGGGGCGGATCCTCCTCGAGGGCGATCCGCGGCGCCTGCCGCGGGAGCACGGCGCCGCGACGCTCGAGGAGCTTTTCATCCGCCTGGCGCGCGAGCCGCTCGCCGAGTCGCTGGAGAGTGCCGGATGAGGATCAAGCCGGTGGCGGGCATCCTGCTGCGCCAGTTCTATCTGCTGCGCGGCAGCCCGGTGCGCTCGCTTCCCATGTTCGCCTGGGTGGCCATCGACATCGTGGTGTGGGGATTCATCACCCGTTATCTCAACTCGATGGCGGCGGGCCGCTTCGATTACGTGCCGAGCCTCCTCGGCGCGGTGCTGATGTGGGATTTCTTCACCCGCATCATGCAGGGAGTGAGCACCGCGTTCCTGGAGGATGTCTGGTCGAGGAACTTCCTCAATCTGTTCGCGACCCCGCTCACGATCTCGGAGTATCTCTCCGGGCTCGTGATCACCAGCGTGGGAACGAGCGCGGTGGGGCTGGCGGTGATGCTGGTGCTGGCGACGGCCGTCTTCGGACTGTCGTTCTTCTCGCTCGGCATCCTCCTCGTTCCGTTCCTCCTGGTGCTGTTCGGCTTCGGCATCGCGCTGGGCATTCTCGCGAGCGGCCTCGTTCTGCGGCTCGGGCCCGCCTCGGAATGGCTGGTGTGGCCCATGCCGGCGCTGCTGTCACCGTTCGTGGGAGTCTTCTACCCGCTCGCGACACTGCCGCGCTGGATGCAGGATGTCGGACATCTCCTGCCGCCCTCATACGTGTTCGAGGGCATGCGCGCGGTCCTGGCGGGCCGGCCGTTCTCGGCCGGAAGCCTCGCCGCCGGCGCCGCGCTCGCGGCGCTCGACATCCTGCTCGCGGGCTGGTTCTTCGCGCGGGTCTTCCGTTACGCCGTCCGCACCGGGCTCCTCGCCCGCTACAGCGCGGAGAGCGCCGCATGAGCGAGAAAGTGTTCGTTTCCGCGGAGTCGCTGCTTCGGGACTCGATGGAGCTGGCGATGCGCATCGTGCGCAGCGGTTTCAGGCCCACCTTTCTCGTCGCGCTGTGGCGCGGCGGAGCGCCCATCGGGATCACGGTGCAGGAGGTTCTGGAGTATCACGGCATTCACACGGACCACGTCGCCATCCGCACTTCCTCGCACACGGGCATCGACCGGCGCAACGAGGAGGTGCGGGTGCACGCGATAGACTACCTGGTCTCGCGGCTGACATTCGAGGATCGGCTGCTCCTCATCGACGACGTGTTCGACTCCGGACGCAGCCTCGAGGCGGTGCTGGTGGAGCTCGAGCGGCGCTGCCGGCGCAATCTTCCGGGACTGATCCGCATCGCGACCGCTTATTACAAGCCGTCGCGGAACCGCACGGCGCTCGCGCCGGACTACTTCGTGCGGCGGACCGAGAGTTGGCTCGTGTTCCCGCACGAGATCCAGGGATTGAGTCGCGAGGAGATTCTCACCCACAAGCCCGTTGACCCGAGCTTCTTCGATATCTGACGCGCGTTGGGCGCGCGATCGGCAAACGGCGTATTTGCGGCGGCGCGGAATGCCCGACTGGACTCCCTGGCGTCACGCCGCACGCCCCGACCGGGACCTCCAGCCCCACCCAGGGTGTCTCCATCACCACCGCCGCCATCGTCCTGTCCTGTATCTCCCTGGCCGCCGCCGGCCACCGCCTCCCCCACCCCCACCCCGTCATCCCCTGTTCGTCATCGACGGCCATGCTGCGGCCTGACCTGAGCGTGGCCTTTGCCGCGACGCCGCTGTCGCCCGCGGGAATGCCGCTGACCGTCGGTTTCATCGCGAAGCTCTACACCATGGCCTCGGGCGTCGATGGCCGTCACGGCGTCCTGCCAGGCACGCTCATGGCCGGCGGCGGCGTCAGTCTTTACTACTACTTGCGCATCATCGTCGCGATGACGGCCGTGTCATTCGCCCCCGGCACCGGGCGACCCGGCCCGACGAATCCCCGCGCGGGCGCACGCCGCTTCGCGGTTCGGCCATGCCGTGCTCGCGGCCCTGGTATTGCTGCTGATCGGGCCGGGCGCCTGTCCTGTGCCGCTTCTGACGTTGATCCATACCACGGCCTCCATGGCGGCTC
>DASZYK010000274.1:0-4257 GCA_035545455.1 Steroidobacteraceae bacterium | reverse complement strand
ACCGGGACCCGGCCGGACCGTACCGGATAACGGTTCCCGCGCGCAGAACCCGCCATGTGCGCTTCAACGAGCTGCGGGACCCGGAGCCGGTGCCGCACGGCACGGAATACTCGAGCGTCATCGAGTCGGATGTGCCCATCGTGGTGCAGCACACGCGTCTCGATTCACGCCAGGCGGAGAACGCGCTGATGACGACAGTAGCGTTCCCCGCGGACTGACTCGACCAACCGGAGCCGGCGGGCCGGGGTGCCGGGCCTTGGGCTCGAGCTGGAACAGCCGGCGCATTGCCGTGTGATGGAGGGCCCGCTGGTATAGACTGCGGTGTTCCCAGATATCCGGAGTTCCCGATGGCCATCACCCAAGACAGCGTCGTCACGATCCACTACACCCTCAAGGATGATGCGGGCGAAGTCATCGACAGCTCCACGTCCGGCGAGCCGCTCGCCTATCTGCACGGCCACGGCAACATCGTCCCCGGACTGGAGCGGGAGCTGACGGGCCGCAACACGGGCGACAAGGTCAGCGTGCGGGTTGCGCCGGGGGAAGGATACGGCGAGTACGACAAGAACCTCGTGCAGAGCGTTCCCCGCCGTGCGCTGCAAGGCATCAAGGACGTTCGGCCCGGCATGCACCTGCATGCGCAGACGGAGGAAGGTCCGCGGACGGTGACCGTCACCCGCGTGGCAGGCGACATGGTGACGCTCGATGGCAATCATCCGCTCGCCGGCAAGCATCTCAACTTCGACATCCAGATCGAGGACGTGCGCCAGGCCACGGAGGAGGAGCTGTCGCACGGGCACGTGCATGGGCCGGGCGGGCATCATCACCACGGGTAATGCGACTTACGCCGGAATTCGCTTCCGGAGGTATACTCCGCCGTCAGTCAAGCAGGCCGGGAGTACGCCGTCGATGCGACCGAAGGTCCTGGCATCGCCCAACAGGTCGGAGCGCGGCAGGGCATTGCGGCTGCACGGCACCATCGCGCGCGACATCGGCGTGCGGATCGTCTCCGGCCGCATTCCGCCGGGCCGTGTGCTCGATGGAGAGATCGAGGCGAGCGAGCGCCTGCAGGTATCACGCACGGCCTATCGGGAGGCCGTCCGCATCCTCGCGGCCAAGGGCCTGATCGAATCGCGGCCGAAGCTCGGCACCCGGGTGAGCGAGCCCCGGCACTGGCACCTGCTCGATCCCGACGTGATCTCGTGGATCTTCAGCGGCACGCCCGATGAGCGGCTGTTGAACGGGCTGTTCGAGCTGCGCACCGTGGTGGAGCCGGCGGCTGCCGCGCTGGCCGCGGAGCGGCGCACGACGCAGCAACTGCAGGTGATGCGCCAGTCGCTCGACCGGATGGCGAGCAACTCGCTCGCGGTGGATGAGGGGCAGCAGGCGGACCGCGACTTCCACGCGGCGCTCCTCGAGGCGTCGGGCAATCCTTTTCTCGCCTCGCTGACGAGCGGTGTCGCCGCCGCCGTGACCTGGACGACGATATTCAAGCAGCGCAAGCGGCCCCTGCCTCGCGATCCGCTGCCCGATCACGAGCGCGTGTACGAGGCGGTGGCCGATGGCGACGGGACGGCCGCCCGCGAGGCGATGACGGAGCTCGTGCATCTCGCCTTGCTGGACACGACCGGTGGAACGCCGGTCAGCTCACGAGTTGCTCGTCGTGCAAGGCGCCCGTCGGGCGGCAGCCCCAGACCGCGTAGAACAGGATGAAGAGGTAGCACGCCCAGGGCAGCGCGTATGACAGCTGCAGGCCGACGTGGTCCGCGAGCTTGCCCTGCAGCTCGGCGAGCGCACCACCCGCGATCGCCATGATGAGGAGCCCGGAGCCCTCCTCCGTCAACGGGCCCAGGCCGCGGATGCCGAGCGTGAAGATGGTGGGGAACATGATGGAGTGACAGAGTCCCACGGCGATCAGGCACCACATGGCCAGGTGCCCGCTGGAGGTGATGGCGATGCCCGCGAGAGCCAACGCGCCGATGCTGACGGCCGCGAGCAGCCGGCCCGGCGGGATCCAGCGCAACAGCCAGGCCCCGACGAACCGGCCGGTCATGGCGCCTCCCCAGTAGAGCACCGTGTATTTTCCGGCCTGCTCGTGCGTCATGCCGCCGATCTCGGGCCGGGAGATGAAATTGATGAGCGTCGAGCCGATGCCGATCTCGCAAATCATGTAGAGCACGATCGCCGGGACGCCGAAGACGAGATTCCGATGCCGCCAGAGGCTGTGCCTGGCGCGCTCGGCGCGCGCCGCGCGGCGTGTCTCCTTGCCGAGATCCGGCAGGCGCACTCTCCAGACGATCAACGCGAGCGCGAGCAGCACGGCGGCGATCAGGACGTAGGGCAGCTCCACCGTGTGGATGTCGAGGGCGCGCTGCTGCGCCGTCAGATTGACCGTGCCGTGCGCGGTGCCCGAAGCGCTTCGGCCGAAAATGAGGTATGCGCCGAAGAGCGGAGCCAGGGTCGTCCCGAGAGAGTTGAACGCCTGCACCAGATTGAGCCGGCTGGAAGCGGTCTGTGGCGAGCCGATCACCGCCACGTACGGATTGGCCGCGACCTGGAGCAGCGTGATGGACGCCGCGAGCAGGAAAAGCGCCAGCAGGAACATGTCGTAGGATTCCAGGATGGCGGCCGGAACGAAGGCCGCAGCGCTCACCGCCATTCCGAGAAGCCCCAGTACCACGGCCAGCTTGTAGCCGGTGCGCTCGAGGACCTTGGCCGCCGGCAGACCCATGATGAGGTAGCCGAGGTAGAACACGAGCTGCACGAGCAGCGACTGGGCGTAATCCAGCCCGAACGCCGACTTGAAGTGCGGGACGAGCGTGTCGTTCAGGACGGTCGCGAATCCCCAGATGAAGAACACGCCCGTCAGCACAGTGAGTGCCGCGGTGTAGCTCTGTCGCGGTGTAGCCGGATCGGCCACGAGCCCGGAGCCCCCTGGAAGGTTGACTGCCATTTGCGATTTCCTCAGTCCATCTCCGCGGTCGGCCAGCCGTCACTCGACCAGGAGAGAGGTGCGATCCGCAGCGTCGGTACTCCATGATGCCACGCATCGTAGGCGTGATACACGATGTAGTCGCGGACCCCGTCGCGGAAGACGCCGCAGCCACCGGGACCGCGCCAACGCTGCCTCTCCTTGAGATCCGCCCTGAGGATCACCGTGCCGCGCCCCGCCAGCATCGCGCCGCCGTCGCGGCCGAGAAATGGCCCGGTCACCTCGCTGGAGCGGCCGTAGGCCGTGTAATAGGTGCTGCGCACTCCCTTGCAGCAATAATCATAGGAGGCGAAGAGATAGTAATATCCTCCGCGCTCGAACATGAATGCGCCTTCGATCGGATCCGGGGCCCCGGTCGGCTCGGGCCTGCGGGCGAGCGGATACGCGCGTGACTCGCCCGCTGCGGGCTTGCCCGTGGCGGAGTCCAGGCGCCGCATTCTGATGCCGGCCCAGAAGCTGCCATAGATGAGCCAGCTGCGGCCCTCCAGATCCACGAAATGATTCGGGTCGATGGCATTGAAGTCATCGCCCTGCTGCGACATCAGGACGAGCCCACGATCCTTCCAGTGGTATCCGGGTGCCGCCGGATCGAGCGTGGTGTTGGTTGCAAGCCCGATGACCGAGCGGTTGGAGCCGAAGGTCGACACCGCGTAATAGAGGCGGTAGCCGCCGCTGAAGCGCGACACATCCGGCGCCCACATGCCGCGTGCGCCCGGGATGAGCGCCAGCGCCCACGAAGGCAGGGCGTTGAAGAGCGCGCCCCGCGAGGTCCAGTGCACGAGGTCCGGCGAGGTATGGAGCGTGATCCCCGGACTTCCCGGCATGGAGGTGCCGTAAAGGTAATAAGTCCCGTCCGCTTTGACCAGGCAGGGATCGTGCACCGGCGCGATGTCGCCCGCCATGCGGGTGTTGATCGACTTCGCCGCGGACGCCCCAGAATCCGGCGCGCCGGCATGTGCGAGCAGGCTCCGCGGCCGAAGGAGCAGGCACGCTCCTCCGGCCGCCGCGGCGCGCAGCACCACGCGCCTGCTCCGTTCCGGGCTGGAAGCCGGGACCATGTGCGTCCTAGAGACGGAACCGGAACCCGACGGCATACGTCCGGTCGAACCGCCGCGTATCGCGCGGATAAGCATAGGGCGAGCCGAAATAGTCCTGGTAGTAGCTGTTGAGCATGTTCTTGGCATCGAAGGTGAGCGTCAGCCCGCCGAATGCATGGTAGCCGAAGGACAGATCGAGCCAGGGCTGTGACTTCGCGTAGATCGTTC
>DASZYK010000273.1:0-4362 GCA_035545455.1 Steroidobacteraceae bacterium | reverse complement strand
CGCAGTACTGGGCGCTCTCCTATACCTTCCTCGCGAAGAGGCTGGGACTCGGACGCTGAGGCCGGCGGCGGGCGCGAGGCTTGCTGGCCGCCCGGCCTACGGGCCACGTCTGACGGGAGGAGCCATGGCTGCTCGCCTCTTCCTCGGTGCCGCCGCCGCCGGCGCCATCTCGATGTACCTTCTGGATCCCGATCACGGCCGCCGGCGCCGCGCCGTCATGCGCGACCGGCTCGCGAGCGGAATGAGCCACCTGGACAATGCTACGAGCGTCGCCTCGCGCGACCTGCGCAACCGCGCGCGCGGCATTGCGCATGAGGTCCGGGCGCGCTTCACCCCGGAGGAAGTGCCGGACGAAGTCCTCTGCGAGCGCGTGCGCTCGCGGCTCGGTTGGGCCGTGTCCCACCCTGGCGCGGTCGAGATCTCGGCGCTTTCGGGAAGGGTGACCCTGAGCGGCGCGGTGCTCGAGCGCGAGTACGTCCGCCTGCTGCGGACGGTCTGGGCGGTACGGGGCGTTGCGGACGTCGAGGACCGGCTGGCGGTGTATGAGAGTTCGGCCGGGATCTCCGCATTGCAGGGCGGGGGCAGGGCGCCCGGCCGCCGCTTCGGTCCATTTCAGGAGAACTGGCCGCCCGGCGTGCGGGTCGTCATGGGCGCCGCGGGCGGAGCGCTTCTCATCAATGCGCTCGCCGGCAGGCGCAGCGCCCTGGGGCTTCTCGGCGGGCTCGCGGGCGTCGCGCTCATCGCGCGCAGCAGCGCCAACATGTCGATCGACCGGCTCGTCGGCGTGCGCCGTCCGGCGATGGAGCTGCAGAAGTGCATCGACGTCGCGGCTCCCGTCGAGCAGGTGTTCGAGGCTTTCTCACAGCTCGAGCGCCTGCCCGAGCTCATGACTCACGTGCGTGAAGTGCGTGTCAGAGGCGACGGTACGTCGCAGTGGACCGTGGATGGCCCGGCGGGACGCACGGTCTCGTGGGAGGCGGTGACGACGCGCCTCGAACCCAACAGGCTGATCGCGTGGCGGACGCTCCCCGGCTCGGGCGTGGAGCACGCCGGCCTGCTGCGCTTCGAGCCCACGGAGAGCGGAACCCGTGTCCTCGTGACGATGAGCTATACGCCGTTCGGAGGCGCGCTCGGCCACGCGCTGGCGCGGGCCTTCGGCACCGATCCGAAGTCGGAGCTCGACGACGACCTGCTGCGAATGAAGGTGTTCCTGGAGACCGGCCGCCGTGCCCACGATGCCGCCGCCGCGCGGCATTAGGCGCAACGCATCTTGCGCGCGCGGTGCGTGATCAGCCGATTTCCTGCACCGCGACCGGCTTGTTGCGGCGCAGGATCTCTTTGACGCTCCTGATCTCGTAGTCCAGGCGCGGGTGTACGGTTATCGCCGACTGGCCGTCACGCACCCGCCGCGCGAGCTCATCGGCATCGCCGCTCGGCCGCCCGTCCTGGTCGAGGAGCGTGTGGAAGTAGTTGGCGACGCGCCCGAGGAAGGCATCGCCCGGCTCCGCATCCGCCTGGCCGGTCTCGAGCAGCGAGGTCAGCTCCACGCGGTCCGTCGGAAAGCCCTCGGCCACGAGCTCCCTGCGGACGCGGTCCGCGATGCCGTAATCGTCGTACAAGGCCACAATCACCGGTGTCACGGGGGCTGCAACGGATGGCCCCGAGCGCCGGTTCCGCCGGCCGGGGTGCCGCTGATCCTGTGCGCCGGGCACGAAGAGTGAACGCCGTCACGGTCCCCCGCCGGGCACGCGGGCTGCTCCGCCAGTACAATCACGGGACGCCGCCTCCTCCACCGAAAAGAACAAGTTCGTGCCCATTCCGTTCAATCGCCGTGCGCGTGTGGCGGCCCCTCAGGGCGGCTCCGAGCGGCGCCGCGGGCCTGACAGGCGAACTCGCGTCGTTCATGCGCTGCTCTATGGCAGCTTGCATCCGCGCCGCCTCGGGCCGCGGCGGGACGGGGAGCACGGGCTCGGCGCCGTCGACTGGCACCACCCCTGGTGGCTCGCGGTCGCCACCGCGATCCTGGTGCTGTGCGCCACCGATGCCGTTCTGACGGTCGTGCTCATCAGCCGCGGCGCCTACGAGCTCAATCCATTCCTGGCGCCGATCATCGGCAGCTCGGGTGCGCTCTTCGCCGCCGTGAAGGTGGGGCTGACGGGCGCAGGCGTCGTGCTGCTGACGCTTCTCTCACGTGTCAAGGCATTCGGTCGCATGCCGGTCGCGCTTCTCCTCTACGGCGTGCTCATCGGCTACGGGGTGCTGATCGTCTACGAGCTGAGCCTGCTCGGCCAGCTGTAAGAAACTCTGAATTCCTTTTAATTCAATGACCGGCACGCGGTTTTCAATTTCCTCCCGCATGCGTTTCCGCTAAACTAGCGCTTCGCTGTTTGCGCCTCCCCATGCTCGAACCCACACCTCTTTTCGGCGGCAATGCCGCCTTTCTCGACGCCCTCTACGAGCAGTACCTTCGCGATCCGGCGAGCGTAGAGGAGAAGTGGCGACTCTATTTCGAGAGCCTCCCGGGCCCCAGGGGTGCGGAGCGCCCGCAGGGGCCGATCGAGGCTGAGCTCGCCGCGCGGGCCATGCAGCCCCGTGCCGCGACTGCGGCGGCACCGCCCGCCGAGGCGGGCGTCAGCGCCAAGCAGGCCTCGGTCTCGCGCCTCATCCAGATCTGGACGAACCGCGGCCACCTCGTCGCGAAGCTCGACCCGCTCGGCCTGGCGCAGCCGCCGCGACCGCATGTGCTCGACCTCGATTACTTCGGCCTCGGGCCCGCCGACCTCGACTCGGAGTTCTATACGGGCAGCCGGACGCAGGCAGTGCCGCAGCGGATGAAGCTGCGGCAGATTCTCGCGCAGCTGGAGGCGATCTACGCCGGTCCCATCGGCGCCGAGTTCGCGCACATGTCGGAGTCGAAGGAGCGTCTTTGGCTGCAGGATCAGTTCCAGTCGGGCAGGCTCCTGCACCGCTTCACGGCGGAAGAGAAGCGCAACATCCTCTGGCAGCTCACCGCCGCCGAGGGCCTGGAGCGTTACCTTCACACCAAGTACGTCGGCCAGAAGCGGTTCTCCCTCGAGGGCGGCGAGACGCTGCTGCCGCTCCTCGACGATCTCATCCAGAGCTGCGGCGGAGCGAAGGTCGAGGAAGTCGTCATCGGCATGGCGCACCGCGGCCGCCTCAACGTCCTGGTGAATCTCCTCGGCAAGTCGCCGGCGACGCTCTTCTCCGAGTTCGAAGGCGCTTACGACCTGAGCCACCTCAAGGGCTCGGGCGACGTGAAGTACCACAAGGGCTTCTCCGCGGACCTGCGCACGAGCGGCGGCAACGTTCACACCGTGCTCGCCTTCAATCCGTCGCACCTCGAGGTGGTCAACCCCGTGGTCGAGGGCTCCGTGCGGGCCCGCCAGGAGCGGCGCAACGACGCCAAGGGCGAGCGCGTGCTGCCGCTTCTCATCCACGGCGACGCGGCGTTCGCGGGGCAGGGTGTCGTCATGGAGACGCTGCAGCTCTCGCAGGCGCGCGGCTTCTACACCGGCGGCACGGTTCACGTCATCATCAACAATCAGGTCGGCTTCACCACCTCGGAGCCGAGCGACGCCCGCTCGACGCTCTACTGCAGCGACGTGGCCAAGATGCTGGAAGCGCCGATCTTCCACGTCAACGCCGACGATCCGGAAGCGGCCGTGTTCGTGGCGCGGCTCGCCCTCGAATACCGCATGCGGTTCCACAAGGATGTCGTCATCGATCTCGTCTGCTACCGGCGGCTCGGCCACAACGAGGCCGACGAGCCGGCGGCGACTCAGCCGGTCATGTACCGGGTCATTCGCCAGCACTCCAGCACCCGGCAGCTTTATGCCGACAGACTGGTGACGGCCGGCGTCCTCACGCAGGCTGAGGCGGACGCGATGCCGGAGCAGTATCGCGACGGACTCGACCAGGGCCGTCCGCAGGCGCGCGCCGCGCTCGGCATGATCGGCAACAAATTCACCGTCGACTGGACGCGTTACGCCCAGGCGGACTGGACGGAACGGGTGCGCACGGGTGTCGAGGCGGCGCGCCTGCAGTCCCTCGGCAACCGGCTGCTCGAGCTGCCGCCGGGACTGACGCTGCACCCCCGCGTCGCCGCCGTCATGGGCGCGCGCAAGAAGATGCTCGCGGGCGAGACACCGCTCGACTGGGGCTGCGCGGAGTCGCTCGCCTGCGCTTCGCTCGTCGAGGATGGCCACTCCGTGCGGCTCTGCGGGCAGGACAGCGGCCGCGGCACGTTCTTCCACCGGCACGCGGTGCTGCACGATCAGGGCTCCAACAGGGTCTACGTGCCGCTGCAGCACCTCGCCGATCCGCAGCCGCGGGTCGAGATCA
>DASZYK010000272.1:0-11220 GCA_035545455.1 Steroidobacteraceae bacterium | reverse complement strand
GGCGATAGTGTGCCGTGCTGCGCTGTCCGATAATGCACGGGGCACTGACGCTGACGGTCACCCGTACCCTCGGTCTCTCGCGCGAATGGGAACCGACGTCAACACGAACTATCTGCTTGCTGGGGACTCTCGAATTCGTTCTTTTTCTTCAGGTCCCGCACTAAACAGATGAGAAACTGGAGTTCGTCCGGTCGGTATGTGTTAAATCCAGGTCCACCTGATCCAACGCCGACAAGAACGTTATCCTCTAGTAACGGAGCATTCTCCTGAAGCACTTGATCAGACATTCCCCACAATTCACGGATCTGCTGGCGCTTCGTCCCGGCCTTGATGTTTGACGGGAACAGCAGTAGCGCCCAGAGCATTTCCGCCGTCAGTTGCTGCGCCGGAGGGGACGCGCTGCCGATTTGTCCCTTCAGCTTCGTCAGAAAATCGCCATCGCCCTGTCCGGATGATCGACAAACGCGTGAAACACTTCGTCCACCAGGGCGGCTACAGGGTGCTCAAGCGTGCGGGGATTACGGACTTCAAGTGGCACGACCTCAGGCATACCTGGGCGTCTTGGCACGTGCAGGCCGGGACCCCGCTCTTCGCCTTGCAGGAGCTCGCGGGCTGGGAGAGCGAGCGCATGGTGCGGCGTTACGCGCATCTCGCCGCCGACCATCTCGCCGTCTACGCCGGCAATCTCGAAATCCACGGCACATTTACGGCACAGTCGGGCAAATGCCCGACAGGCGCGCCTGGAGAGCGCGCCTAACTTATTGAGTTGTTTGATGAATATTGGTGCCGGCTGAGGGACTTGAACCCCCGACCAACGGTTTACAAAACCGCTGCTCTACCACTGAGCTAAGCCGGCGCCGAGACGAGAGAGCCGAGAGGCTTTACGGAACCGCTTATTGTACCGATGCAGGGGTCCTCAGAGCACCGATGGCTGGGCACGGCCTTTCGGCCCGATCACCACGCAAGGCACCGTTCCGCCCCCACCTGGTTTGCAGGCCGGCAAATTCGCCGCCGCCGGCAGCGGACGCGATCCGTTGGCATCGCCCTGGGGGACCTGCCCGCCCGGCGTTGCGGGCATGGCAGGGGTGGCGGGCGCCGCGCCGGTCGGGCAAGGCTGCACGCTGATCGGCGACGTACCGCCGCCCGGCTCCAGGCCGGACACATCGTTCAGCGGCACGGCAACCGAGCCGTTCGGGAGTGTGAGGTCCAGCCAGTAAACCGTGCCCGGCACCATCCGCTCGCTCGTCTTGGGCTTGAGCCCCATCGCACGCACGGCCCTTGCGCGGCGGTCCGCCCGGTCGCGGTCACTGAAAAGGCCCAGCGAGATCCGGCGCCCGCCCGCCTCGGGCGGCATCGCCTCCGCGTCGTCGATACCCCCGCGCTCCAACGTGTGAAGCACTCGCGTCACGGCGGCCTCGGACTCCAAACCGTCCAGGTACACCCAGAACCGGCGAATCGCCGCGGCCTGTACGATCCGCTGCTGGGGCGCAAAACTCCTGGTCTTGAGCACCGCGACCGCCTGCGCGGCAATCGCGGGGTCATCGAACGGCCCCACGGAAACGCACTTCGGCGCCGCCTGGAGCGCCATCTTGTGCGCCAACTCCGCGCGCTTGTCCGGAGGCAACTCGCTGACGAGCGTCAGGCGCGGCAACCCCTTGATTGAGCTCGGCGGGGGTGGACCGGGCACGTCGATCCACTCCGCCCATCCCATGAAGAGCAGGTTGGCGAGCAGCAGGGCAAAGACGATGACGCGCACGGAGCGATTGTAGACCAGTCCTGTCCCTAAACACCGACACACCAGGCGGCAAGCCCCTCGAGCACGAGATCCGGCACCAGGACGTGTGCACTGCGGATCAGGGGCCGCAATGCCTGCGCGCCGCCTCCAGTCAGGACGACGTGCGGCGTGCGTCCGACGAGATCACGCGCCTCGCTGACAGCCCGGTCCACGGTCGCCGCCGCGGCAAACAGAGCTCCCTGTTCCACCGCCGCCTTGGTGGAGCGCCCGAAAAGCGCCGGTCCCTTTCCGCCGGCGCCGCCCTGCGCCCGGCGGCGGATCCCGCTCGTCCCGTCGAGCAGGCTCGCCGTCATGAGGGACGGCGCGGGGATGATCGCCCCACCCCAATGACGCCCCTCCGCTCCCACGAGATCGACCGTCATCGCGGTTCCTACGGCGACCGCGCATACCGGCCGCCGGGAGAAGCGGCGGTGGGCACCGATCATCGCCAGCAGCCGATCGACGCCGAGGCGCCAGGGCTCGATGTAGCCGACCGTCACTCCGCATGCGTGGCGCCTCGTGGTCACCCGCTCCGGAGCCGGCGCTCCCGCGAGGCGCGCGCCTGCAGTCAACGCATCGCTCACGGCGTCAGCCGCGACATTCGCCACCAGTATGCGGTCGGCATCTCCACATGAGCCGATGACCCGGCGGGCGAAGTCTCGCGCTCCCCAGCCCGCATACTCGGCCGCGTGCGCCTTGCCGAGCCGCTCACCCTCGAGCCATGCCCACTTGATGCGGCTGTTGCCGATATCGACCAGCAGGGCTCTCATTCGACCGCCCTTACCGTCACTTCGCCCGAGATGAAGCGCTTGACGCCCTGGGTCGTCTCGAGCATGAGCGCGCCGTGCAGATCGATGCCGCGAGCCAGACCCCGGGCAAAGCCCTCCGGTGTATGGACGTCGACCTGACGACTGCGAAGCGCATCGGCTTCGCGCCACTCCTCGACGAAGGGGCGCAGTCCTTCCTTCTCGAAGACGAGCAGGCCCGGGACGATCTGGCCGACGAGCGCCGCCGCGAGGGCGTTTCGCGAGGGCTGTGTCAGACCGGCCGTGACGAGGTCGGTCGGATGTCCGCCGATCTCCCCGACCCTCTGCAGGAGCTCCGCGCCCAGGGCCACATTGAGACCAACGCCGATGATCACGCACGCCGGTCCATCCGACTCGGCCCGCAGCTCGATCAGGATGCCTCCCAGTTTCCTGCCGCCGGCCAGGATGTCGTTCGGCCACTTGAGCGCAGCGTTCTCGAGCCCCAGCTCCCGCAGCGCGCGCAGCCCGCAGACCCCGACGGCAAGCCCGAGGGCCCCCAGATCGTGCGGCACCTCCTTGAAGGTCCAGGCCAGCGACAAGCATATCGAGCCGCCCGGCGGAGCGAGCCAGGCCCGGCCTCTGCGGCCCCGGCCCGCGGTCTGATACTCCGCCAGGAGAACGTCGCAGACGCCGAATGGCGGGTTCGGGCGCGAGAGCAGCACGCTGTTGGTGGAATCGACCGTCCAGGCCGTCTCGACGCTGCGAACACGCCCGCGGACTGCGTCGGGCAGCATTGCCGCGATGCGGTCCGCGTCCAGCGCGTCGCTTCCCGATCGCAGCCGATACCCCCGGTTGCGCACTGCATGCAGAGTGGCTCCAAGCTCGCGCAGGGAGTCGACCGCCTTCCAGACGGCGCTGCGGCTGACACCGAGCGCTTTCGCAAGCTGCTCGCCGGAATGAAACTCCCCATCGGCGAGCTCGCAGAAGACCCGCGCGACGAGGGGCGCCTCCTCCTTGCCGCCGACCGCCTTATGGACCGTGGTTCTGGTCACGGGGTACCGGGCCGCCTCAGCGGCGCCTCCTGCCCGCTCCCAGCAGCCACAGCCGGCGCGCGCGCGGCTCGGTGCCCGCGAGCATGCGCGAGAGGTTGGAGCGATGGGTGAACGCGATGAGGAGCGCGCTCGCAACGGCGAACGTCAGGAAGGGCCTCAGCGGCGACACGTGCTCCGCCGCAGCCGCCACCACGAGCGCCGCCGCACCGAGCATGGATGCGAGCCCGACGAAGCCGAAGACGATGACCGCCAGCAACCAGACGACGAGCATGGGCGCGAGGAGCACGGGCGACGCACCGAGGACAGCGCCGACGAGCGTGGCGACGCCCTTGCCGCCGCGCAGGCCGTGCCAGAGGGGGTAGATGTGACCCAACATCACCGCGATCCCGCAGGCCGCGATCGACCACTCGCGCCAGTGCGGCACGGTGATGAAGCCCGGCAGACGCGCCGGCGCCAGCAGCCCGGTCGCCATCCAGCCCTTGCCGATGTCGATCAGCAGCACCCAGAAGGCGAACGCCTTCCCCTGGGTCCGCAGCGCGTTGGTGCCGCCGGCATTGCCGCTCCCCAGCCGGCGGATGTCGACGCCGCCCCTCAGTCTGCCGACGAGGAGACTGCCGACTATCGAGCCCAGCAGATAGCTGAGCACGGCCTTGACGAGAAGCTCGGTCATGCGGGCAGGAAAACCTCTGCCAGCATGCAGCGCACGCTGCCGCCTCCCAGCCGCTCGATCGTGGGGACCGGCACCGCCAGCACCTCGTCCGTGCACGCGGAGAGCCGGGCGAACTTCTCCGGCGCCAGTGCGTGTCTCGCCGCTTCCGACATGACGAGCACCCGGCAATCCCCCAACGCCTCGTCCCAGGTGCCGAGCTCCAGCATGTTGCCGGCGAAATGCTCGATCTCCTGATGACCGATCTCGATCACTTCCCTGCCGGTGCCGCGCAGACGGTCGATGACCCGCTGTCGATCGGCGGGGACGATCGCTTCCGCGCCGACCACCACCACCTTCTCCCCGATACAGAGCAGTACATTGGTGTGATAGAGGGGAACACCCGTCCGATCGACGGCGCTGAAAGTCACCGGCTCATAACCCAGCTCGCGGCACCATTCCTCCACGACGTCAGGGTCGGTGCGCGGCGAGACGCAGGCGTAGGCAGTACGCTCGATGTGATCCAGCACGAGACTCCCCGTTCCCTCGAGATACCGGCCCTGCGCCTCGTGGGGAGTCAGGTCGACGACGCGCGTCACCGTGAATCCCAGGCGGTCCGCGACCGTTTCGAGGACGTCGGTGCGCCTCTCTTTTCGGCGGCTTTCCGCCTGCATCGGATAAAGCACGACGGTCCCGTCCTCGTGGAAGCTCACCCAGTTGTTCGGGAACACGGCATCGGGCTTCGCGGGCTCGGGCGTATCCTCCACCAGGCAGATGCCGACGCCCTCGCTGGTGAGCGCAGCGGCCAGCCCGTCGTGCTCCTTGCGGGCGAGCGCGGTCTGCGCCCCGCCGATACCGACGGGCGGACGCTGCAGCCTGTTGGTGGCCGCCGTCTCCGGGTTGTAGCCGAAGCTCGCCGGCCGCACCATCAGGACCGCCTCGGCGCATTGGCGGCGGCCGGCCCGCTCGTCGCGGGACTCGGCCGGAATGTCGCTGCTCATGGGGCGCATTCTCTCACGATCCTGGCGTGCTCCGGACCCCGGGGGTATGCTGCCCGCCTCCGCACTCCCGCGAGCAACAGCGACCCCCGAGGGGGAGAGGCACATGGAGCAGGCGACCGCGACGCTTCCACCGTCGGACCGCTCCGCGGCCGGCAGAGTGCTCATCCTTCGGCACAGCCTGGCGGTGCGGATCATGCACTGGGTGAACTTCATCACCCTGACCGTCATGCTGATGAGCGGCCTGCAGATCTTCAACGCCCACCCGGCGCTCTACTGGGGGCGCACCTCCCACTTCTCGCGGCCGGTCCTCAGCATGGGCGCCATGGAGGACGACCAGGGACATTCCTGGGGAGTCACCACGGTCGGCTCGCATACCTTCGTGACCACGGGGGTGCTCGGCTGGTCGAAGGGCAGTGACGGCACCTACGTCGTCCGCGGCTTTCCCACCTGGGCCACCCTGCCGGGACCGCAGTGGCTCGCCATGGGGCGGGCCTGGCATTTCTTCTTCGCGTGGATCCTGGTGGTGAACGGAGCGGCGTACGTGATCCTGGGGATCCTCTCGGGACACATCCGGCGCGACCTCTGGCTGACCCGTGTGGACTGGCGCCGGCTGTGGCACACCTTCATCGAGCACGCGCGCCTGCGCTTTCCGAAGGGAGACGAGGCGCGCCGCTACAACGGCATCCAGAAGCTGGCGTACCTCTTCATCATCTTCATCGTCGCCCCACTCATCGTCCTCACCGGGCTCACGATGTCACCCACCATGGATGCGGGCTGGCCGTGGCTCCTCCGGGTATTCGACGGGCGCCAGAGCGCGCGCACGATCCACTTCATCTGCGCGACGACCCTGCTCGGGTTCTTCCTGGTGCACATCGCCATGGTCATTCTCTCGGGCCTCTGGAACAACCTGCGCTCGATGATCACCGGGCGTTACGCCATCGAGACGTCGCCCGCCGCCGGGAGGGATCACCATGAGTGAGATCATCAGCGTCCGCCGCCGGCGGCTGATTCTCGGGCTGGGCGCGGGCGCCGGCACGCTGCTCCTCGGGGGCTGCGACCGCCTCTCGAGTCTCCCCCAGACCCAGACCGTGCTCGGCTCCGCGCAGTGGCTGACACGCGCGGCGCAGCGGGCGGTCGTGGGAAGCGATGCGCTCGCGCCCGAATACACCCGGGCGGACATCGCTCCCGTATTCCGCGCCAACGGCACCCTGAACCCCGAGAACCCGCAGTATCAGGCGCTGGCGGTGAACGGCTTCCGCGACTGGCGCCTGCGCGTCGACGGCCTGGTCGCGAGCCCGCAGGAATTCTCCCTCGACGACCTGCGCTCCATGCCCGCGCAGACCCAGATCACCCGTCACGACTGCGTGGAGGGCTGGAGCTGCATCGGTCAGTGGACCGGCCCCATGCTGCGCGATGTCCTCGCACGGGTGGTGCCGAAGCCTCAGGCCCGCTACGTGATGTTCTTCTGCGCCGACCCGATGGACGACGGCGCTCATTACTACGAGAGCATCGACATGCGCACGGCCGCGCATCCGCAGACGTTGCTCGCCCATGAATTGAACGGCGAGACGCTGCCCATCAAGTACGGGGCGCCGCTGCGCCTGCGCCTGGGACGGCAGCTGGGATACAAGATGGCCAAGTACGTCATGCACATCCAGCTGGTCTCGAGCTACCGTCCCTTCGGGCAGGGCAACGGAGGCTACTGGGAGGACCAGGGCTATGCGTGGTACGCGGGAATCTGAGACCGGAACGCAGCGGCGCGCCGATCCATTGCTCGAGGAGGCTACGCCAAGGACCCGGAAAACTCCTCGTTCGCGGGAATCCGGGCCAGCAGGCGCTCGAGGGAGTCGCTCTCGACGAAGTACTCGTCCGGCAACAGGCCGCCCGCCGCGGCCATCAGCTCGAGCCAGTCGCGAAGCGAGCCCACGCCGAACCGGTCGAGCAGCGCATCCGTGACCACGAACGTTCCGTCGCCCCCATGCGCGGCGGGGAACGTTCCCGGCTCCCGGACGTGAACGAATCTCGTGTAACGACGCAACGAGGAAAGCGGCAGATGCTTTCCCGATGAGTCGGTGAGCAGCCTCACTTCCCTCCAGGCGCTCCGGTCCGGTGCCGACTGCGCGAGCCTGCGGACGCGAATCCCCAGAAACTTTCTCTGCGCGTCCGTCAAGTGCTCCGCCCCCGCCAGCTCACGAATGACCAGAGCCTCGATCATCCTGCGGATTCCCGACCAGACGGACGACTCCGGCTCCGTCGCGGCATCGCCGGCGGAGCCTCCCAGAGGCCGCTTCGAGATCACGACGCCGCCGACGCCCAACTGCCAGGTGCGGACGTTCCGAAAGAAGACGCCCCGGTCATACACCTCGAGCGCATCCGCGCCCCGGACGATCCGGTAGCAGGCGAGATCGTCCTCGAGTGTCCAATAACGGCGAGTCGCCGAGTCTCTCACCGGGAGCCCCTTTCTGAATCCGATCTCCTGCCGTGGAGCATGACGCTCGGAATCGAGCGGACTTTGCATTGCAAAGTCTGACTTTACGATGCAAAGTCAGGACGACGCAAGCGCTTCGGACGGCGGACGGGGCGGGGACCGCGGGGCTGTGCCGCGACCGGTACAACCCTGGCGCGCTCGGCGCTCAGCGGTCTGCGAGACGGAGCAGGCCTCGCTCGCGATCGCTCCCGGTCTGCCCCGGCGCGGCCGCATCGAGCAGCACCTGCTCGAGCACGGAGAGATAGCCGAGAAAGCGCCTGCGCCCGTCCGCCGTGATGCGGCAGATCGACTGCGGGCGGGCCTCCTCCGTGCTTCTCGTGATCTCGACCAGCTTCGCCGTCTCGAGCACTTCCAGATGACGGCTCAGGTTCCCGTCCGTCAGCCCGCAGAGCTTCTTGAGGCCGGCGAACGACAGGCCCCGCGGGTGGGCGAGGAGCGAGGTCAGCACGCCGAGCCGCGCACGCTCGTGCATGACCCGGTCGAGCCCCTCGTAGGCGAAGGGATGCGCACTGCCGCGCCTGGAGTTAGATCTCTTCATGGCTTCGCCGATATCCGAACTGCAGCACTGCCGCGACCATGAGATGCCCGGCCCCGAACGGAAGGCCCATCTCCCACGGCGAGATCGTCCGGGCGTCGGGCCCGAGCGCGATGCAGGCCATCCCGGTCGCGAGATACCACACGCCCACCCAGAAAGTCCCCCGCGGGAGGAAGCGGCACGAGGCGAACACCCCGAGACTGAACAGCAGTTGCCACAGGCCGGGAAGCATCCACAGGCTCTGGGGCGCCGCGCGCGCCACGACTGCCGTGAGCAGGATGCCCGCCACGATCGCAGGCAGGAACTGCTCGATGGCGGCGTGCAGCATCTGCATTGCCAGCAACGAATGCAGGCGGCGGGTGCGCGCGACGGTCTCGATGCCGATGACCGTGAGCGATGCGGCGGCTGCCACGATCCACATCCCCAGAAAGCGCGCGTTCTCGCGCCCGAGATCGACGACCCACCGCTCCTGCAGTGCGGCGATGATGATCGCGAGCACTCCGGTGATCGCCAGAGTGACGGGACCGTAACCGCGGAACTCGATGCTGCGGGCCACGTGGCCGCGGATCGAGCGAATCTCGGAAAGAGCCTCGCGCACGTCCGGCATGGTCGCCCCCTCAGCCTTTGCAAAGCAAAGTATAGATGAGCCGCCGGCGAGCGTGCACGCTGCCGAAAGCCGCGCGGGACGGAAATCAGCTGCCCGTCGCCTCGAGCTCGCGGGCGGGCGGATCCTGGTTGGTGAGGTCGAGCGGCTGGCCGGTCAGATAGCGCCGGCACTGATCGTAAGGCGCCGGGCGCGCCAGCAGATATCCCTGGGCGTAGGAGCAGCCGAGCTGCCGCAGCTTCTCGAGCTGCTGCCAGCCCTCGATGCCCTCGGCGATCACCTCGATGTTGAGGTGCTTCGCCATGGCGATGATGGCCTCGACGATCGCGAGGTCGCTCATGTCGGTGACCAGGTCGCGCACGAAGCTGCGGTCGATCTTCAGGTAGTCCACCCGCCACTGCTTCAGGTACGAGAGACTCGAGTAGCCGGTGCCGAAGTCGTCGATCGCGATGCGCGTGCCGAGCTCACGCAGGCGCCCGATGGCATCCCGCGTCGACTCACCGTTGCGGGCCTCGCGGCGCTCGAACACCGCGCTCTCGGTGAGCTCGAGCAGCAGCATTCCGGGGCTCACGCCATGCGCGCGCGTCAGGCGCGCGATATTGGCGGCGAGGTCGGAGCGCTGCAGCTGCACCGCGGAGATGTTGATGGAGATGGGGACCGCATTGGCCCCCGCCGCACGCCAGCGCGCCGCGTCCTCGATCACCCGCTGCAGCACGAATTCCCCGATGGGCACGATGAGGCCGGTCTCCTCCGCCACCGCGACGAAGCGGTCGGGAGCGACGAACCCGTGTGCCGGGTGGCGCCAGCGCAGCAGCGTCTCGAGCGCGACCACCCGGTGCGTCTCGATGTCGACGATCGGCTGGTAGTGGACGTCGAGCTGCCGCCCCTGCAGGGCAGCGCGCAGGCTCGACTCGATCGCGATGCGCTCCTTGAGCTTGCGCTCCATCACCGGGCTGAAGAGCTGGAAGTTGTTGCGGCCGCGGTCCTTCGCCTGGTACATCGCCGTGTCCGACTGCCGCAGCAGCTCGCCCATCGTGGAGCCGTCCCGCGGAAAGAGACTCACGCCGATGCTCGCGGTGGTCACGAGCGGCCGCCCGTCGATCAGCACCGGCGCGGCGAGCGCTTCGGTGACGCGGCTCGCGGTCTCGTTGATCTGCTCCGCGCCGGAGACGGCCTTCAGGACGACGATGAACTCATCGCCGCCCATGCGCACCACGATGTCCTCCGTGCGCGTGCTGTTGCGGATGCGTTGCGCCACGACCTTCAGCAGCTTGTCGCCGGTCTCGTGGCCGCGGGAATCGTTGATGTGCTTGAAGCGGTCGAGGTCGAGGAAGAGCACCGCGAGCATGCTGCCGCTGCGCCTCGCCTCCTCGATCGCGCCGGGCAGATGCGCGGCGAGGAAGAGGCGATTCGGCAGCCCCGTCAGCTGATCGTGGTGCGCAAGGTGATCGAGGTGCTGCTGCTTCTCGAGCAGCTGCGCCTCCACCCGCCGGCGCATGGTGATGTCACGCGTGGTGAGCGAGTAGAGGCTGCGGCGGCCGAGATCGAGCCGATAGCCGCTGATCTCGACGTGCAGGAACCGGCCGCTGTGGCAGCGCTGCCCCGTCTCGATGAGAAGCCGCGCCGGCTCCTGCCGCAGCTGCGCGAGGAGCGCCTCGGATGATCCCGCCTGGTCGCAGAAGATCCGTTCCAGCGGCATCCTGCGCAGCTCCTCGATCGGGTATCCGAGACTGCGCTGCAGGGCCGGATTGGCATCGACGATGTCGAGCGACGCGGCATCGACCAGCAGCATGCCATGCGGCGACTGCGTGAAGGCGGCCTCGAGCGCATTGCGGGCCCCTGCGCCCCGGCCTCGCCGCAGCAGCCGCCAGAACGGCACGGGCACCCCCATCAGTCCCATCGAGAGCACCGCCGACCCGAGCGCCAGGTGATTCACGACCCGTCCGTCCGCATACCACGCCAGTGTGGCGGAAGCTGAGCCGCACGATCCGGGCGCACCGCACAATTCCGGCGCCGCAGCCTCAGACCTGAATCAAAAAGGAGACAACCGCGGTCCGATTCTTGTCGTTCGTGGTCTGCGCCGTGCGGGTTTCGGCCTCGGCTACTTGCGACGTTCAAAAGCAAATAAGTGAGCGGGTCAGGCCGCCCTGACCCGCGGAGATGGAATGGGGCCACCGGGCTGGCCGCCCGAATCGTCTGGAACGATTCGGGCCAAATAGCGAAAAGCCCCCGGGGTCTCCCCCGGGGGCTTTTTGCGGCTGAAAGCCTGGCAGTGACCTACTCTGGCATGCCCGAAGGGCACACTACCATCGGCGCAGAGCGTTTTCACTTCCGAGTTCGGAATGGGATCGGGTGGTTCCCGCTCGCTATGGCC
>DASZYK010000271.1:0-3483 GCA_035545455.1 Steroidobacteraceae bacterium | reverse complement strand
ACATCCGGCCAGAAGCGTACGAGCATCTGACTGCTCGTCTGGCCGCTGATGCCCCGATCGACCATGCCGTGCCCGAAGAGCGCCGGATCGGCCTCGCGCCAGAAATCGGTGATCGAGTCCCCCATGAGCACGACGCGCGGGTGCGCGGTGAGCGCCGCGTCATCGGCGCGATAGCGGCAAAGATCCGCCCAGTCACGCGCCCGCTGCCGCGTTGCGGCTCGCTCGGCCGCACTCCTTTGCACCGGCGATTGACCCGGCCGGACGAAGCGCGCCCCGGGCGTGAGGAGCATGTGCAGAAATGCCGAGCCGGCCGTATTCCCCGGCCTCGCGGGCGGGCACGGATCGCCGCTCATGGCGGTGGCGGGCCCCGCGGTGGCGCCGCGCGCCGTGCCCGCACACAACAACAGAGCGGCCGCCGCCGCGGTGAGGAGATCTGCCCGATGCATGTTGTTGTTAACGATACCAGCGCCGCTCACGGACGGTCAATCGCCGCCGCGCTGCAGCTCGAGCCGCTGCACCCGCGCCTCCAGGAACTTTGAAGCGGGACTGACGTTTGTTCCCCCGCCTTGCCGCAGGAGACGCCGCCATCGACCGGAAAAGAAGCTCGGCCACAGCGGGCAATCTCGGCCGTGTGCTCGCCGCACTGGTGCTGCTCGGCGGGCTCGCCGGCTGCGGCCGCGCGCAACTTCAGCCGGCCGGTCCCATCAGCGACGCCGAGCGGAAGATCCTCCTCGACTCCGTCGTCATCATGCTCGCGATCATCGTGCCGACGATCATCGCGACCCTCGCGGTGGCCTGGTGGTATCGACCCTCCAACCGGCGCGCGCGCCGGCAACCGGGCTTCGTGTATTCCGGGCGGGTCGAGATCGTCGTCTGGTCGATTCCGGCCCTGGTCGTCATTTTCCTGGGCGGGATCGCCTGGATCGGCTCTCATGATCTCGATCCCGCGCGGCCGCTGCCCGCGCGCTCGCCTCCGCTCGATGTCGAGGTGGTGTCGCTCGACTGGAAGTGGCTCTTCATCTATCCGAAGCTCGGCATCGCCAGTGTCAACCGGCTCGTGGTCCCGGCGGGCGTGCCGCTGCACCTCGAGCTGACCTCGGCATCGGTATGGAACGTGTTCTGGGTGCCGCAGCTCGGCAGCATGCTCTACTGCATGAGCGGCATGGCCGGCACGCTCTATCTGGAGGCGAGCCGCCCCGGCGTCTACCGCGGGGAGTCGGCCATGATCAGCGGCGACGGCTTCGCGGACATGCATTTCGATACCGACGCGATGCCCGAGGATCGCTTCGAGGCCTGGGTCGCGGCGACACGCAGCGCCGGTCCCGTGCTGGATGACCGGGCCTACCGCGGCCTCCTGCGCCAGAGCGTGCCCGCGCATCCCTATACCTACCGATCCGTGCGGCCGGGCCTCTTCGCGGACATCGTGATGCTGCGGCTGCCGCCGGGCGAAGGCCCCCGCGGCGGAGCACCCGGCGTTCATCCGGTCGGGTTGCAATGACTCTGCTCGGCAAGCTCACCTGGCAGGCGATCCCGCTCGAGGAGCCGTTGCCGCTCTATTCGGGCGCAGCGGTCCTCATCATCGTCATCATCGTCCTCGCCTGGGTCGTGCGCAGAGGATACGTGCCCTACCTCTGGCGCGAGTGGGTCACGAGCGTCGATCACAAGCGCATCGGCATTATGTACTTCGTGCTCGGCAGCGTGATGCTGCTGCGCGGGTTCATCGACGCGATCATGATGCGCAGCCAGCAGGCGATGGCCTACAACGCCCCGGGATTCCTGCCGCCGTCGCATTTCGACCAGGTGTTCTCGGCGCACGGCACGATCATGATCTTCTTCGTCGCCATGCCCTTGGTGATCGGCCTCATGAATCTCATCGTGCCGCTGCAGCTCGGCGTGCGCGACGTCGCCTTTCCGACGCTGAACTCCGTGAGCTTCTGGCTCACCGCCGCCGGCGCGCTCCTCGTCAACCTGTCGCTCGTCATCGGCGAGTTCGACCGCACCGGCTGGCTTCCCTATCCGCCGCTCTCGGAGCTGCGCTACTCGCCCGGCGTCGGCGTGGACTACTACTGCTGGGCCATCCAGATCTCGGGCATCGGCACGCTCATGACCGGGATCAACTTCGTCACCACGATCCTGAAGCTGCGCGCGCCGGGGATGCATTACACCCGCATGCCGATGTTCTGCTGGACGGCTCTCGCCGCGAATCTCCTCATCGTCGCCGCTTTTCCGGTGCTCACGGCGACGCTCGCCATGCTGCTCCTCGACCGCTACGTCGGCTTCCATTTCTTCACCGACACGGGCGGCGGCAACTCGATGATGTTCATGAACCTCATCTGGGCCTGGGGCCATCCGGAGGTCTACATCCTCGTCCTGCCCGCATTCGGCATCTACTCCGAAGTCGTCTCCACGTTCTCCTCCAAGCCGCTCTTCGGCTACCGCTCGATGGTCTACGCGACCATGGCGATCTGCATCATCTCCTTCATGGTCTGGCTGCACCACTTCTTCACCATGGGCGCCGGCGCGGACGTCAACAGCATCTTCGGCATCGCCTCGATGATCATCGCCAGTCCGACCGGCGTGAAGATCTTCAACTGGCTCTTCACGATGTACGGCGGCACGGTGCGCTTCACGAGTCCGATGCTCTGGGCCATCGGCTTCATGGTGAGCTTCACGATCGGCGGCATGACGGGGGTGCTGCTCGCCGTGCCGCCCGCGGACTTTCAGCTCCACAACAGCCTCTTCCTGGTCGCGCACTTCCACAACGTCATCATCGCCGCCGTGGTGTTCGGAGCGTTCGCAGGCTACACCTACTGGTTCCCCAAGGCGTTCGGCTTCGTCCTCGACGAGCGGCTCGGCAAATGGGCCTTCTGGCTGTGGCTCATCGGATTCTGGGTCGCGTGGGGCCCGGGCTACGTGGTCGGTCTCGAAGGCATGACGCGCCGGCTGCAGCATTACGACGTTGCCGAGTGGCGTCCCTGGCTCCTCGTCGCCGAGGGAGGCGTCGCCATCATCCTCGCCGGCATCATCGTGCAGATAGCCCAGATCGTCGTCTCGGTCCGCACCCGGGAGCGGCGGCGCGACCTCACGGGTGACCCCTGGGACGGACGCAATCTCGAGTGGGCGACCTCATCGCCGCCACCGGCCTTCAATTTCGCGGCGCTGCCCAATGTCACCGATCAGGAGCCCTACTGGGACATGAAAGTCCGCGCCCGCGAGGCAGGCGAACTGGTGCGGCCGGAGCCGGAGTACGAGCCGATCCCCATGCCGCGCAACAGCCCCACGGGATTCGTCACCGCGTTCTTCGCGGTGATCACCGGGTTCGCGCTCATCTGGCACATCTGGTGGCTGGTGCTGCTCGGGCTCGCGGGCGCCTACGCCACTTTCGTCGTATTCGCCTGGCGGGACCATGACGAGGAGCTGATTCCCGCGGAGGAAGTCGCCCGGCTCGACCGCGCCAACCGCGCCGCCCGCACCGCACGCCTG
>DASZYK010000270.1:0-2728 GCA_035545455.1 Steroidobacteraceae bacterium | reverse complement strand
GAACTCGCCGCCGTCGCCCATCTGCTGCCAGTCGCGCGCCATGCGCTCGAAGGCGGCGGGGTTCATGCGGGCGATCTCCTCAGCAGCCACCCTGCCCGAGATGATCTCCGCGCCGACGACGAGCTCGTTGCCGAGCACGTGGTCGGGGTTCGCATGCGTGTTGACGAGCTTTCGGATATGCGCGGCTGCCGGAACCTTGCGCCGCATCTCCTCGAGCATGAGTCGAGTGATGTCGAGACCCATGAGCGTGTCGACGAGCAGGGCCTCGCCTCGACTCTCGACCAATCCCGCGTTGCTCCAGCCCCACGTGCCGTCCGGCTGCAGATAGGCAAAGCAGCCGTTACCGAGGTCGTGCAGGCCGCGCGTGAACGGCCACTGGCTCATGTGCATCCCCCTGTCGTGACGGCCGGTGCGCCGCCCGGGCGGCTCGATTGCCATGGACGGCGTGTTGCCGATCATATGCTAATTACGCTAGCATGGGAATTAACGCCGCGGGAACGAGCCATGAGCGCCGTACAAAACATCCTGATCGTCGGAGGCGGGCCGGGTGGAATGTCGCTGGCGATCTGCCTGCGCCAGGGCGGGGTCGATGTGGATCTCATCGATCGGGATCCAGAGTGGAGGCCGATCGGCGCAGGGCTTTCGCTCAATGGCGCGAGCCTCGAGGCGTTTCGGCGAATCGGCGTGCTCGAGCGCATCGGCGCCGAAGGCCACCTGCACACAGGGTTCGAGCTCTACGATCTCGGCGGAAGACTGTTACACCGCATGGCGCCTCCGCCCGGCGCGGGCGGGATGCCGAACGGCGGCGGAATTCTCCGGCCCATGCTGCATCGGATTCTCGCGGAAAGGACGGAGGCACTCGGGACGCGTGTTCGACTCGGCGTGTCCGTCGTAACGTTGCGCGACGACGGGTCGAGTGTGTTCGTGCGCACCTCGGATGGCGAGGAGCGAGGGTACGACCTGGTCGTGGGGGCGGACGGGCTGCATTCGCAGATCCGGACGCTGATCTTTCCCGAAGCGGGGGCGCCGCGATTCACGGGGCAGGGCTGCTGGCGGGCAATCTTTCCGCGTCCGGCGGAGCTCGATTGCGTGCGGATGTACATGGACAGACACCACAAGGCGGGCCTCAATCCCATCTCCCGGGACGAGATGTACATGTTTCTGCTGGAGCACGTGCCGGATAATCGCCGCATGCCGGAGGAGCAATGGCCGCAACTGCTCGCAGAGCGGTTGGCTCCGTTCGGCGGGATCTGGCGGGAGCTGCGCGCGAGCCTGGGCGAGAGCTCGCACATCAACTATCGTCCGCTCGAGACGCTCCTGCTGCCGGCGCCCTGGTACCGGGGACGCGTACTCCTGATCGGCGATGCCGCTCACGCGACGACTCCGCACGCGGCCTACGGCTGCGGCCTCGCGGTCGAGGATGCCGTTGTCCTCGCTGAAGAGGTGTCACGCGAGGCGTCGCTCGAGTCCGCGCTGCCACGCTTCATGGAGCGGCGATTCGAGCGCTGCCGCGCGGTCGTCGAAGGCTCTGCAAGGCTCGGCGAGATCGAGATGGCGCATGGGGAACTCGGTGAGCACCAGGCCGTGGCGGCAGCGATCGGCCGGCTCATCGCGCAGCCGATCTAGGCGACTGCAGGAGAATCGATCCGATGAGCTCCAAGCCAGTCAGCAGGCCCGCGGCGGTCCGCCACCGCCCGGCTCGCCGAACGACCGTTCCGCGCAGGCGCAGCCGGGGGCGCCCGGCCACGTCCGCGCTCAGCGTGGGGGCGGAAGCCATCGTGCTCAAGGCGTGCGAGCTTCTGCAAGCGGTGGCGCCCCGCGAGCTGTCGATCCTCAAGCTGGCACGCTACGCCGGCGTGGATCGCTCGCTCGTCCGGTACTACTTCTCGGACCGGTCGAGCCTTCTCTTCGCCGCGGCGCGGCATCTCTTCGGCCTGCTGCGGAGCCGACTCGCCGTCGTCGAGGAGCGGCTCGCCGCCGACCCCGAGTCGCGGATCAGGGAGATGGCCGTCGTGCTGCTCCGATTTCAGATCGAGCATCCCCACTTCCACCGCCTCCTGATCGACGAAGTGGTGAACTCACCGAAGAAGGAGGCGCAGGACTTCTTCCGTTCGCTCACCGCGCAGGGCGTCGCGACGTTTCGCGAGATGGCCGCGGCCACTGCGCGGGTCGGGGCGGCGCGGCCGTTCGACGGAGTGTTCCTGTACCTCGCGATCATCGGCATGTGCGAGTTCTTCGTGACCGGCAGCCCGATTCTGCGGATCGCTTTCGGGGCGGACTTCGATCCCGCGGACGTGAACGGCCGGTACGAGCGTTTTCTGCGGGAATATGTCGTGAGCGGCCTCCTCAAACGCTGATGCGCTCGGAGAAGTGTTAGATGTCCGAGCTCAATGAGACGCACGACCCCAGCCGCCGCAGCTGGATCGAGTCGGCGAACCATCCGGCGAGCGACTTCCCGGTGCAGAACCTCCCCTTCGGCATCTTCCGGCGGGCAGGAAGCACCCTCCCGCGGGGCGGAGTCGCCATCGGCGATCAAATACTCGATATGCTCGCGGCGCACGAGGCGGGCCTGTTCGCTGGCCCAGCCGTGGCGGCGGCGAGTGCGGCCTGCGCAGCGACGCTCAATGGGCTGATGTCGCTCCCGCGCAGTGTGGTCTCCGCTCTTCGTTCCCGCCTTTCCGATCTGTTGCGCGTCGATGGGCCCGATTCACAGATCGTCCGCCGTCGT
>DASZYK010000269.1:0-4054 GCA_035545455.1 Steroidobacteraceae bacterium | reverse complement strand
CGGGCGGTCTCTGCGCAAGACACCGTGGCAGCGTTCGCGCGCGCGGAGGAGCCCGGCGGCGGCGCCGTGGAGACTGCCTCCGCGAGCAGCGCCGCGCGGCTGAAGACGCTGTCGCGCGTGAGGTAGCAACCCTGCAGGTGGCGCGGATACCGGGCCGAGGCGAAGCCGGTGCGGCCGTGCAGGATGCGCTGGTTGTCGAACACGACGAGATCGCCCGCCCGCATCATGAATCGCAGCATGAAGCGCGGCTGCCGCAGCAGCATTGCGAACCGCCGGTATGCCGGGTAGTACCGCTCCGCCGCCTCCGCCGCGAGCGGCAGGGGCTGGATCGAGCGGCTGTTGTAATGGACGGCGATGACATCGCCGCCGCAGGACAGCCGGATGAGCGGCCGCTCGGCGGTGAGCGCCGCGTTTCGGGAACGATAGGCGAACGGCACCGCCGTTCGGGTGAGTGTCTCGAACGCCGCCGGGTCCTCCCGCCTCAGCTGCCCGGCAACCGCGAATCCGTCGGCGAACAGGCTCTCGCCGCCGTCAGGCGCCGCCACCAGCACGTGCAGCGCCTGGAATCCCGGCACGGGCTCGCGATACGGATTGTCGGTGTGCAATCCGAGCCCGCGATCGGAGTACGCGAGATTCTCGGGCTCGGGCACCGCGCGCACGTCGAACAGCAGCCCGTAGTTGGTCTCGGCAACCTGGCCGACCGCGGCCATCGCTGCGAGCACGGCGCCCGGCTCGGGCGGAACTCCCGACAGGAACGCGAGACCGTCCGTGATCAGGCGCCCGAGCCAGGCCGCCTGAACGGCTGTCTCAGTGCGCGTTCCGTCCCATGCCGCCCACGCGAAGTCGCGCGCCGCATCCAGCCGCCCGCCCTCGAGCCAGAGCCGCGGCTGCGGCTGCGGCCGCGCACCCGCGATGGCCGATGCCTGCCGCGAAAGCCATTCCAGGTCGAACGAAGCGCCACCCCCCTCCTGCTCCCATTCGATGCGGACCGCATCGCCCTGCAGGAGGGCCCGTCGGATGCGGGGTGTCACGGGCAGATCCACGATGTCGATGAGCCGCTGGCCGCTGCGCGGATCGCGATCCTCGCGGAGATTGTCTCGCAGCCAGATGCTCGCAAGCTCGGTCCGCCCGCCGTCCGCCCACTCCAGCGTCAGCGCGGATGGCGTCCAATGGATGTGTCTGATTGCGCGCACTGCATTCACAGTCTAACCCCGCCCGCCTTCAGGATCCCACACCCGCGTCCGCCGTGCGTCCCGCCGCGGCTGAGCGCAGCTCCATGGCATAGAGCACTCCGGCGCCGAGCGCGCCAACCATTCCGATCGCCGCCAGCGTGGCGAACACACCCCTCCAGCCGAACACCACCGCGAGCTTTGCGCCACCGACTCCCGCGAACACCGCGCCGATGTAGCCGACGCCATCGATGATGCCGGAGGCGACGGCGCCCGCAGCCTTGCCGCCGAAATCGAGCGCCATCGCGCCGCCGAGATACGCATAGGGTCCGAGGAGACAAAAGCCGACGACGCCGATCAGTGCGACCGGCAGGATGGGGTCGGTGCCGCCTCGATGGATCATCGTGAGGAGCGCGAGAGCGACGGCGGTGGCGGTCAATCCCACGAAGAGGAGCAGCGGGCGGCCGATGGCCCCGAGGCGATCGCCGAGCCAGCCCGTCACCAGCACGGAAATCGCGCCGACACCCGGAAAGATCGCGCTCAGTCCCGCGGCGTTGCTCATGGTGAGGTGCACGAAATCCCGCATGTACACCGGCGTCCAGTCGTTGAAGGTCTCGCGCACGATCGTGCAGACGAGCGACAGGACGCAGACCAGCAGGAACGCGGGACTCTTCAAGAGCGGCCCGAGCCGCTCCTTCACGGTGGCCGGCGGCGCCTGCGCCTGGGCGAAGAGATTGAGCGGATTCGGGATCGTGTCCCGGTATCCGGCCGCGGCCCGCGACTCGCGCAGGAGCGCGAAATTGACGACCAGCATGGCCCCCGAGACCGCCGCCGCGAGGAGGAACAGGCTTCGCCAGCCGTGCCCATGGGCGATCAGCAGCCCCATCCATTCGCGCGCGCCGGCATCCCCGATGAGATAACTCAGGCTGAGGACGCCGATCACCGCGCCGTGCGAGGAATAGTCGAACCAGCGCGAGGAGACCTTGAGGAGGCCGGCCCAGGCGCCGGACTGCACCAGGCGGTTGAGGAACCACGCCGTCGTGAAGAGAGGCAACGCCCCGGACAGGGCGAAGAGCAGCGTGAACGCAGTGGCGCCCGCGAGACCGGCGAGAAAGTTGATGCGTCCGCCCCAATAGTCACCGAGCCCGCCGACGAACGGCTTGCCGAGGGCGTAGGCGAGTATGCCTGCCGAGGTGATCGCGCCGAGGCGCACCAGCGCATCGTCGTACGAGACGCCATGCCGGACGAGCTCCTTCGCGATGAGCGGCGTCGCGACGGCAAGATCGGCACGGCAGAAGTAGAGCGAGGCGTAGCCGCCGAAGAGAAGCGAGATGACCATCGCCTGCCGGACCTTGAGCGCCCGCTCCCGTCTCGCCGAAGGCGTGGTCGGTGTCGTCATGCGATGGGTCTGGCCGGCATCACCCCCGGAGCATACCTCGCCCGCCCCGACCCGGTCGGACACATTGCGGATGCGGTGAGGACGAATGGCCGGGACGGCTCGTTCAGGCTGCGGGCCTGCCGGCCCGCCGCCTCCCGGCGCGATCGTTGCGCTCCGGGCCCGTCCGCTATATTATTACAACAATAATATTTAAGGAACACGGCTCGAATCGAGGTCGGCACCATGAACCCCGAAGTCATGATCACCTGCGCGGTGACCGGCGATGACACCAAAGTCACCAGGAGCCCGCACTGCCCGGTGAGTCCGGAGCAGATCGCCGCCGCGGCCATCGAGGCGGCCCGCGCCGGCGCCGCCATCGTGCACATTCACGTGCGCGACCCGGAGACCGGCGCCTTCAGCATGCAGACACGCCACTACCGCGAGGTCGTCAAGCGCATCCGCGAAAGCAAGGTCGACGTGATCGTCAACCTGACCTGCGGCATGGGCGGATACATCTGCGTCGGAGCGCACGGGCTCGAGGATACGCCCGCGCCCGGCACGGACTTCGTCAGCCAGGAAGAGCGCATGCGACACGTCATCGAGCTCTGCAACGAGGGACTCTACCGCCCGGAGATCGCGACGCTCGACTGCGGCAGCCTCAACTTCGGCGACGGCAACCGCGCCTACGTCTCGACACCGGACTATCTGCGGCGGGGCGCCGCCATCCTGCGCGATCTCGGCGTCAAGCCGGAGCTCGAAGTCTTCGATACCGGCAACCTGTGGTTCGTCCGCAAGCTGATCGGCGAAGGGCTGATTCCCGCGCCGGCGCTCATCCAGCTGTGCACGGGCATTCCATACGGGGTACCGGCCGATGTCGGTCATCTGCTGGCGATGGTGAACACCCTGCCCGCCGACTGCGTGTGGACATCGTTCGCGATCAGCCGCATGCAGATGCCCTGGGTGGCTCAGTCCATCCTGCTCGGCGGCAACGTGCGGGTGGGACTCGAGGACAACCTCTACCTCAGCCGCGGTGTCTACGCGAGCAATGCGCAGCTGGTCGAGAAGGCCCGCACCATCATCGAGGCCATGGGCGCGCGGGTCATCTCGGCGGCGCAGGCGCGCGAGCGCCTGGGCCTGCGCTGAGCGGCGCGGCGGCCGGCATGTCGGCCATCCCCATCTACCGCACCGGCATCGCGCCCGAGTGGATCGATTACAACGGCCATCTGCGCGATGCGTACTACTGGGTCATCATCAGCCTCGCCACCGATGCGCTGATGGACCGGCTGGGGATGGATGGCGCGTACCGCGAGCGGACCCGCTGCACGCTCTACACCCTGGAAGCGCACATTCACTATCTGCGCGAAGTGAAGCAGACGGACGCGCTCGATGTCTTCGTGCGCATCATCGCCGCCGACGCCAAGCGGATCCACGCGGGCTTCGAGCTGCGCTGCGAGCGGCACGCCGGCCCTGCGGCCACCGCCGAGATCATGTTGCTCCACGTGCACCA
>DASZYK010000268.1:0-7682 GCA_035545455.1 Steroidobacteraceae bacterium | reverse complement strand
AGTTGCTGATCCGCCGCTCGCCGCCGGTGCGGATCAGGAGGTCCGCGTCCGGCAGGCCGCCGAGCTCGAGCGCGGCGGCGAAGCGCTCCTCGTCGATCTCCGCGGGCCGCAGCGCACCGCTCGCGCACCGGGCGGCAAGCTGGCGGGCGGCCTGCACGATGTCCCAGCGTCCGCCGTAGCTCACCGCGACCTGGAGCTTCAGGCCCGTGTTGTCCCCGGTGTGCGTCTCCGCGGCAGCGATCTGCGACTGCAGGCGCACCGAGAGCCGCTGCCGGTTGCCGATGAAGCGCACCCGCACGCGCTGGCGGTGGAGCTCCGCGATCTCTCGGTCCACCGCCTCGAGGAAGAGGCCCATGAGGCTCGCCACCTCCTCGGCCGGGCGCGACCAGTTCTCACTCGAGAAGGCGAACAGCGTCAGCGCCTCGACACCGAGACGGCTGCACTCCTCCACGCACAGGCGCACCGGCGTGAGTCCAGCCTTGTGCCCCGCCGGGCGTGGCAGGCCACGCGCGGCGGCCCACCGGCCGTTGCCGTCCATCGTGATGGCGATGTGCCGGGGCACGGCATCCGCACCCGCGATCGGCGACACGGGGGTGTCCCGTGGCCCGTCGTTATGTGGAAGCGCCACTCGGAGCAAGCCTCATCAAACCTGCATGACTTCCTTTTCCTTGGCCGCCAGCAGCTGGTCGATGTCGGCCACGTGCTTGTCGGTGAGCTTCTGGATATCGCCTTCCGCGCGCCGCTCGTCGTCCTGCGAGATCATTTTTTCCTTCAGCATGTCCTTCACGTCGGTCATGACGTCGCGGCGCACGTTGCGCACCGCCACGCGCGCGTTCTCCGCGTCGTGACGCAGGACTTTGGTGATCTCGCGGCGACGCTCCTCGGTCAGAGCGGGCATGGGGATGCGGATCACGGTGCCGGCCGTCATGGGCGTCAGCCCGAGGTCGGATTTGAAGATGGCTTTCTCGATGGCCTGCACCACGCTCTTCTCCCAGGGCGAGATGACGAGCGTGCGGCCGTCCTCGACGGCGATGCTCGCCACCTGCTGCAGCGGCACCTCGGAGCCATAGTAGTCGACCTTCAGGTGCTCGATCAGACTGGGATGCGCGCGTCCCGTGCGCAGCTTCCTCAGATCCGCCTGGAACGTCTGCACGCATTTGGCCATGCGCTCACGAGCGTCTTTCTTGATGTCTTCGAGCATTGTGTGTCTCCGGGACGGCCTACTCGCAGGTCACGACCGTGCCCACGTCTGCGCCGCGCACGATGCGCGTCAGGTCGCCGGGATTGTTGAGATTGAATACCCGCAATGGCAAGTGGTTGTCGCGGCACATCACGACGGCGGTCGCGTCCATGACGTTGAGCTTCTCGGTGAGCACGCGATCGAAGGTGAGCCGGGTGTAGTGGACCGCCGCGGGATTGCGCATCGGATCGTCAGAGTACACTCCGTTCACCTTGGTCGCCTTGAGCAGCACCTCGGCATTGATCTCGATCGCCCTGAGCGCCGCGGCGGTATCGGTGGTGAAGAAGGGATTGCCGGTGCCCGCGGCGCAGATCACCACGCGTCCCTTCTCGAGGTGGCGGATGGCGCGGCGGCGGATGTAGTCCTCGCACACCTCGTTGATGCGGATCGCGGACATCACGCGCGCATACAGCCCGAGGCTCTCCAGCGCATCCTGCATCGCGAGAGCGTTCATGACGGTGGCGAGCATGCCCATGTGGTCCGCGGCCACGCGGTCCATGCCGGCCCGCGCGAGCCCCGCGCCGCGGAAGATGTTGCCGCCGCCGATGACCACCGCGAGCTGCACGCCGAGGCCCACGATCTCCTCGAGCTCCCCGGCAATGCGCTTGAGGACCGCCGGATCGATGCCGTAATCGCCGCCGCCCATCAGGGCTTCCCCTGAGAGCTTCACGAGAATGCGGGAGTAGCGAGCCTTCGAGTTGTCAGTCATGCCCCAAACGCCTCGTCGTGATGGAAAAAACCCCGCCAGGGCGGGGCTTTTTCGTGAGCGGCTGTCGCGGTATCAGTGCTTGGCCGGCGCGGAGGAGCCCTTCACCTGGGCCATGACCTCCGCCACGTAGTCCTCCTGCTTCTTCTCGATGCCCGCTCCGACCTCGAAGCGCTCGAATGCGACCACTTCCGCGCCCGCGCCCTTCAAAAGCTTCTCCACGGTCGTGTCCGGATCCTTGACGAACGGCTGGCCGAGAAGGGTGATCTCCGCCAGGGACTTGCGCAAGCGCCCCTCGACCATCTTGGCCACGATCTCCGGCGGCTTGCCCTCGCCCTGGGCCTGCTCGGTGAGGATCTCCCGCTCCTTCGCCATCACCTCCGCCGGCACCTCCCGGTGGGAAAGATACCTCGGGCTGCTGGCGGCGACGTGCATGGCCAGATCGTGCGCGAGCTGCGCATTCCCGCCTTTCACCGCCACCAGCGCCCCGATCCGCGTGCCGTGGGCATAGGCGCCGAGGTGCTGCGGCGCAGCCAGGACCGCGAATCGCCGCACGCCGATGTTCTCGCCGATCTTGGCCACGAGCGAGCGCCTGCGCTCCTCCACGGTCTCGGAGCCCTCGAGCTTGGATTGCAGCAGGGCATCCAGCGTCTGCGGACGCTCCGCCACCGCGCGGCTCGCCACCGCCTTGGAGAAGGCGCGGAACTCCTGCTCGCGGGCGACGAAGTCGGTCTCGCAGTTGACCTCGACCATCGCGGCCGCGAGGCCGTCCGCGGAGCGCTCGATGGCGATGACGCCCTCGGCTGCGATGCGCGTCGCCTTCTTGTCGGCCTTGGCGAGGCCCTGCTTGCGCATGAGCTCCGCGGCCGCGTCGAGGTCACCGCCCGTCTCCACCAGGGCCTTCTTGCACTCCATCATGCCGGCGCCCGTGCGCTCGCGAAGCTGCTTCACCGTCTCTGCTGTGATGCTCATGAATCTCGATGCTCCTCATGCACTGCGCGCAGGATTCTGCGGGGTTCGCGGAAGGCGAACCCCGTGCTGGCGGCGCGAAACGCGCCGATCAGTCACCCTTGCCCCGACGCCGGCCGGCTCCAGCGCCGCTCGGCCGCCGGGCCGGGACGCCGGCCTTCTCACCCGTACCGCCGGACGCGGCAAGCTCCGGCACCTCCTCGCCGTCCAGATCGTCGTCCTCGCTCGGGAGTTCCTCGGCGGCACCGGCGGCCGCCGGTGCCTTGACCGGCGCGGGACGCCGGCGCGGGGGAGCCTTCCTGCTGCGCACCGTGGCGGCGGGCTTCTGCCGGCCGCGCGCGGACTTGCGGCGCGGATTGCCGGCCTCGTCGAGCTCCACGAACTCGTCCTCGCCCACGGCCACGGCCGGCACGGATTCCTTGCCCTCGAGCACGGCATCCGCGACGCCGGCGGCATAGAGCTGGATGGCCCGCATGGCATCGTCGTTGCCGGGGATCACGTAGTCGATGCCGTCCGGGGAGCAATTGGTGTCGACGATCGCGACCACCGGGATGCCGAGCTTCCTCGCCTCGTCGACCGCGATCTTCTCGTGCCCGACATCGACGACGAAGAGCGCATCGGGCAGCGCCTCCATGTTCTTGATGCCCCCGAGGCTCCTCTCCAGCTTCTCCATCTCCCGGCGAAGCTGGGTCGCCTCCTTCTTGCCGCGCTTGTCCAGGGCGCCGGAGGCGGCGAGCTCGGTGATCTCCGCGAGCCGCTTGATCGACTGGCGGATGGTCTTGAAGTTCGTCAGCATGCCCCCCAACCATCGCTGGTTGACGTAGGGCTGGCCGGCGCGCTCGGCCTCTTTCTGCATCGCCTCGCGGGCGGAGCGCTTGGTGCCCACGAAGAGCACCCTGCCGCCGTCGGCGACGACGCCTCTGATGAACTGAGCCGCCTCCGCGTAGAGCGGCTGCGTCTTCTCGAGATTGATGATGTGGATCTTGTTACGCTCGCCGAAGATGAAAGGGGCCATCTTCGGGTTCCAGAAGCGGGTCTGATGTCCGAAATGGACCCCCGCTTCCAGCATCTGTCGCATGGACACGCCGGGCATGGAGAGATCTCCTGTTTGGGTTGAGCCTCCGCGCATCCCCGCGGCCACCCTGGAGCTCGCTCCGAGGGCACCCAGCCGGCGGGATAACCGATGCGCGTGTGGGTTGATTGCCAAAAAAGGCCGCGCTTTATACCATGAATCGAGACACCATGCACGTGACGATCAAATCCCCCGAAGAGCAGGAGAAGATGCGCATCGCCGGCCGCCTCGCCGCCGATGTGCTCGACATGATCACCGAGTACGTGGTACCCGGGGTGACCACGGAAGAGCTCGACCGGATCTGTCACGAGTACATCGTCGGCGTGCAGAAATCGGTGCCCGCGAACCTGAACTACCGCGGATTCCCGAAGACCATCTGCACGTCGGTCAATCACGTCGTCTGCCACGGTATTCCGAACGACAAGCGGC
This sequence comes from Steroidobacteraceae bacterium, assembly GCA_035545455.1. Taxonomy (GTDB): domain Bacteria; phylum Pseudomonadota; class Gammaproteobacteria; order Steroidobacterales; family Steroidobacteraceae; genus 13-2-20CM-66-19. The sequence continues at coordinate 3,266 of DASZYK010000268.1, read as the reverse complement.
TCAAGGCCGGGGACATCGTCAACATAGACGTCACCGTCATTCGGGACGGCTTCCATGGCGACACCAGCCGTATGTACTTCGTCGGCAAGCCTCCCACGCATGCGCAGCGGCTGGCCGAGACCTGCTTCGAGGCCATGTGGCGCGGCATCGAGACGGTGCGGCCCGGCGCCCGCCTCGGCGATATCGGCCATGCCATCCAGACCTTCGTGGAGCGGAACAACTACTCGGTGGTGCGGGAGTACTGCGGTCACGGGATCGGGCGCATCTATCACGAGGACCCGCAGGTCCTGCACTACGGGGAGCCCGGCACCGGCCTCGAGCTCAAGGCCGGGATGACCTTCACGGTCGAGCCGATGGTCAATGCCGGCAAGCGCTACGTGCGCCTGCTGCCCGATGGCTGGACGGTGATCACGAAGGACCACTCGCTCTCGGCCCAGTGGGAGCACACGGTGTTGGTGACCGATCAGGGACACGAGGTGCTGACCCTCGGAGCCGCCGACCGGCGGACGCATTGACCGTCATGGCGGCCGGGGACGTCGACCTCCTCGAGGAAGCGCTGCCCTCCCCGCCCGTAGAGCCCGGCTGGCCGTGGCTGCAGCGCCTGCCGGCGCTCCTCGCCGAGGCGCAGGGATCGCCCGCCGCGTGGCGCGACCTGCTCCGCCAGGCCCATGAGGAGCTGAAAGCCCGATTCCTGGCCGACGAGCCGGTCGAGACGCTGGTGCACGCCCGCGCGGCCCTGGTCGACGTGGTGCTGCGGGAGTCCTGGCGCACGCACTCGATCTCCCCGATGATCTCCTGGGCGCTGGTCGCGGTCGGCGGCTATGGCCGCGGCGAGCTCCATCCCTGCTCCGACATCGACATCCTGCTCCTCGTGCCGCGCGCGCCGCAGGGAGCCGAGAAGGGAGCCGTCGAGCGGCTGCTCGCCTTCCTCTGGGACATCGGTCTCGAGGTCGGCCACAGCGTGCGCACGGTGGAGGAATGCGCGAGCGAGAGTGTCGCCGACGTGAGCGTGATGACGACGCTGCTCGAGGCGCGCCTCCTTTCCGGCAACGCCGCGCTCCTCGCGGACATGCAGGCCGCCCTCGCGCCGGACCGGATCTGGCCCGCGAAGGAGTTCTTCGAGGCCAAGGTCCGCGAGCAGTCGGAGCGGCATCTCAAGGCGAACGACACCGCCTACAACCTCGAGCCCAACGTCAAGACGAGTCCCGGCGGGCTGCGCGACATCCAGACCATCGCCTGGGTCGCCAAGCGCCGCTTCGGCTCCGACACGCTCGACGGGCTCGTGACCAACGGATTTCTCACCGTCGCGGAGCTGCGGCGGCTGAAGCAGGCGCAGTCGTTCCTCTGGAAGGTGCGCTTCGGCCTGCACGTGCTCACCGGCCGCCGCGAGGATCGCCTGCTCTTTGATCATCAGCTGCGGCTGGCGCAGACCTTCGGGTACGAGGACGCTTCCTACACGCTGGCCGTAGAGCAGTTCATGCAGCGCTACTACCGGACGGTGAAGGACGTCGGCCTCCTCAACGAGCTCCTGCTGCAGCTCTTTCGCGAGGCGGTGCAGACCGAGAGCGAGCCGCCGCGCCCGCTCAACGCCCGGTTCCAGGTGCGCAACGGGTCGCTGGAGGCGGTCAGCGAGGACGTCTTCGCCCGCACCCCCTCGGCGCTCCTCGAGCTCTTCGTGCTGCTGCAGCAGAACCCGGACATCAAGGGCGTGCGCGCCGCCACCATGCGCGCCGTCGCGCGCAGCCTCTGGCTGATCGACGAGGAGTTCCGCCAGAACCCGCGCCACCACCGGCTCTTTCTCGAGATCGTGCGGGCGCCCGCCGGCGTCACCCACGAGCTGCGGCGGATGAACGCCTACGGAGTGCTCGGGCGTTACATTCCGGCCTTCGGCCGCATCGTCGGCCGGATGCAGTACGACCTCTTCCATGCCTACACGGTGGATGCCCACACCCTGTTCGTCGTGAGCAACCTCAGGCGGTTCGCGATCCAGAAGTACGATCACGAGCTGCCGGAAGCCTCGCGCATCATGCAGCAGCTGCCGCGGCCCGAGGTCGCCTACCTCGCCGCGCTCTTCCACGACATCGCCAAGGGCCGCGGCGGTGATCATTCCGAGCTCGGCGCCGTCGACGCGGAGGCCTTCTGCCTCGAGCAGGGCCTCTCCCCCTACGACGCGCGCATGGTCGCCTGGCTGGTGCGCAACCACCTCACCTTCTCGATCACCGCCCAGAAGCAGGACATCGGCGACCCGGAGGTCATCAACGCCTTCGCGCACACGGTGGGCGACGAGGCGCACCTCGATTACCTCTACGTGCTCACCTGCGCCGACGTGCGCGGCACGAATCCCAAGCTGTGGAACTCGTGGAAGGCCTCGCTCTTCCACGACTTCTATCACCGCGTGCGGCGGGCGCTGCGCCGCGGGCTCGAGGCTCCCATCGACCAGGAGCAGCTGGTGCGCGAGACACAGGAGGCCGCCCGCCGGCTGATGCAGGAGCGCGACATCCCCGCAGCGGACATCGAGCGCGCCTGGGCGCGCTTTTCGGCCACCTACTTCCTGCAGCACTCGCCGGAGGAGGTCGCCTGGCACTCGCGCCTGCTGGCGGACCGCGATCCGAGCTCGGATGAGCCGCTGATCGCGCTCGATCCGCAGAGCGTGCGCGGCACCACCGCGGTGCTCATCTACACGCGCGCCCGGCGGCACGGCTTCGCCCGCACCACCGCCGTGCTCGACCAGCTCGGCCTCAACATCGTCGACGCGCGGATCACCCCCACCGGGGACGGCTTCAGCCTCGATCTCTACCACGTGCTGGAGGATGACGGCGCGCCGATCACCGACCGCGACCGCCAGGAGGAGATCGAGCACGCGCTCTGGCGGTCGCTGCAGCGCCCGGAGGACACGCCCTTCACCGTGTACCGGCGGGCGCCCCGGCAGGCGCGCATGTTCCACACGGCGACCCTGATCGCGCTCAGCGTCGATGAGCGCAACCGCAGATCGGTGCTCGAGCTGACCGCGGGCGACCGTCCGGGCCTGCTCTGCGACGTCGGCAAGGTCCTGATGGAAGAGCGCGTGGAGCTGCAGGCGGCCAAGATCATGACCGTCGGGGAGCGCGCCGAGGACGTCTTCTACGTCACCGATCTCGACGGCAACCCGCTCGACGGTGCGGCCGAGGAGCGCCTGCGGGAGAGCCTCACCCGCGCGCTCGATCGCCGCGATGCGGCGTAGCGCGCCGCAGCCCTCGCCATGAATCCCCTGCTGACGCGGCTGCACG
>DASZYK010000267.1:0-1992 GCA_035545455.1 Steroidobacteraceae bacterium | reverse complement strand
GACGCGGCCGCTGCTCAACCGGACGACACGGTTGGCCATCGCGGCGATGGCCGCGTTGTGGGTGATGACGACGACGAGCGTCCCGAGATCCCGATTGGCCCGCTCGAGAACCTCGAGGACGCGCTTTCCGGTCGGATAGTCGAGCGAGCCCGTCGGCTCGTCGCAGAAGAGCACATCCGGCCGCTTGGCGCGGGCGCGCGCGATGGCGACACGCTGCTGCTCGCCTCCCGAGAGCTGGGAAGGAAAATGATGCAGGCGATCCCCGAGCCCCACGCGCTCGAGCACAGCGCGCGGCGAGAGTGCATTTTGGGCGATTTCGGTGACGAGCTCGACGTTCTCGAGCGCGGTCAGGCTGGGCAGAAGGTTGAAGAACTGAAAGACGAAGCCGACGTGCTCCCGCCGGTAGCGTGTCAATGCGCGATCGTTCGCGTTGGAGAGCATGTGGTCCCGGTAGCGCACCTCGCCGCGGGTCGGAGTGTCCAGCCCGCCGAGAATGTTGAGCAGGGTCGACTTGCCGCTGCCCGACGCGCCGAGGATTACGACGAGCTCGCCGTCCTGCAAATCCAGGTCTATGCCGCGCAGCGCGTGCACTTCGACCTCACCCAGGCGGTAGGTCTTGCTCACGCCTCGGACCTGCATGACTGGCTCGGGATCACACGAAGCGCTCATTGGCCGCAGGGTCTCCGCGATGTATCCGGCAAGGCCCGGCTCTTGACCGCGCAATCGATGAACCGCCGCGTGCCGGTCAGCGCGATCAGTGTGCCTCGTCCGCCGTCCGGTATCGATGCGTAAATTCCCCTACGGGCCCGCTCCGGACCGCTCGGAAGAGCCGCGGCCGGGCGACGTAGGGACATGTGCGGATAGGACATTCGCGAACACGGGGTTAGTTTGGCGCTGGGCGCACGGCCGACGCGGGTCAAACCAGCAGGGAATGCGGCGGCCGCAAGGGTGTGCGGCGAAGGCCTCTCCCCACAGGCGCTACATCCGGTCAGCATGCCTCCCCGGCGATCTGCAAGGCTGCAAGTGGTTTGATGTCGCATCCGAAATTCCTCCTGCTTGGAGCGGCGTTGCTGGGCCTCGCGGCGGGGCTCGTGATGCGCGGTCTCGATGCCCAGGCCGCAAGTCACCTCGCCTTTGCGGCCGTCACCGGTCTCGTGCTTCTGGTCGCCGCCGTCTCGGTCGGCCGCCGCTTGCTGCGCCGTGAGCTCGGTGTCGACGTGATCGCCGTTCTCGCGATGGCGGGCGCCTTGCTGCTCGGGCAGTACCTCGCGGGGGCGATCATCGCCGTCATGCTCACCGGCGGATCCGCGCTCGAGCAATACGCGATCGCGCGCGCCCGACGCGAGTTGAGCGCGCTCATCTCGCGCGCGCCGCGGATCGCACACCGGCTGCAAGGTGATGCGTTCCTGGATGTCCCTGTGGATCAGATTTCCGTCGGCGATTCTCTGGTCGTGAAGCCCGGCGAAGTGGTCCCCGTGGATGGAATCATCAGCTCGGGCAGCGCGGTGCTGGACGAATCTTCGCTGACGGGCGAATCGCGGCCCGTGAGCCTCGAGGCCGGCATGCCGGTTCGCAGCGGCGGCAGCAATTCGGGAGGGCCCTTCGAATTGCGCGTCACCGCGACGGCGTCCCAGAGCACTTATGCCGGCATCATCCGGCTCGTGCAGGCGGCGGAGGCATCGAAGGCGCCCTTCGTGCGGCTGGCGGACCGTTACGCGCTCGTCTTTCTCGTATTGACCCTGGCGCTGGCGTCGCTCGCCTGGCTTCTCGCGGGAAGCTCTCTTCGGGCGCTGGCAGTTCTGGTTGTCGCGACGCCTTGCCCGCTCATCCTGGCGGCGCCGGCCGCCATCATTGCGGGCGTCTCGCGGGCGGCGAGACACGGGATCATCATCAAAGGCGGTGCGCCCCTCGAGGCACTTGCGCGCGCCCGTGTGCTGCTGCTCGACAAGACCGGAACCGCGACGTCCGCCCGCCCGGAGGTCGTCGCGGTGG
>DASZYK010000266.1:0-6228 GCA_035545455.1 Steroidobacteraceae bacterium | reverse complement strand
GTTGATCGGAGTGTAGGGCCTGCCGGAGAGAAACCGGCCCGTCGCCCGATCGAGCACGTAGAAGATGCCGTCCTTCGGCGCCTGCATGAGCACGCGGCGCACCCTGCCGCGTATCGTGATGTCGGCGAGGATCAGCTGCTGGTCGGCGTCGTAATCCCAGATGTCGCGCGGCACTTCCTGGAAGTGCCACACGTACTGCCCGCTCTCCGGCCGCAGCGCGAGGATGGAGGTGATGAAGAGATTGTCACCGGGGCCGCGCACCGTCCCGTTCCAGGGTGAGCCATTGCCGGTGCCGACATACAGGAGATCCAACGAGGGATCGTAGGCCATCGAGTCCCAGACGTTGCCGCCGCCGCCGAATTTCCAGTACTCGCCGTGCCACGTTGATCGCGCGACATGGTCGAGCACCGCGTCGGAGGCTGCTCCGTCCGGCACTCCCGGCCTGCCCGGCACGGTGTAGAAGCGCCAGTCCTTCCTGCCGGTCCCCGCATCGTAAGCAGTGATGTACCCGCGGTTGCCGAACTCCCCGCCGCCGTTGCCGATGATCACTCTCCCCTTGACGACGATCGGCGCGCCCGTGATGGTGTAACCCTTGGCATTGTCCGCGGTGCGTACCGACCAGAGCTGCCTGCCGGTGCGCGCATCCAGGGCGATGAGCCGGCCGTCGTAGGTACCGAGATAGACTCGGCCCTTCCAGATCGCGACTCCGCGATTGGCGACGCCGCAGCAACCGTGAGCATCGGCCGAGCGCGGCACATGGGGGTCGAACTCCCAAAGCTTCCCGCCGGTGGCCGCATCCAGCGCCACTACCCTGCTCCAGGCAGTGGTGAGATACATCACTCCGTCCACGACCAGCGGCGTGGACTCCTGCACGCGCCGATCGCCCGCGAGGTCGTGATACCACGCGAGTCCCAGCCCGGCGACGTTGCGATCGTCGATCTGAGTCAGGGGACTGTACCGCTGCTCATCGTACGTGCGGCCATACGTGAGCCACTCACCCGGATGCCGGTCGGCATGGATGATGCGCGCGCCGTCGACCGCTGCGACGCCGACGCGCGCCGCGGCTACGGCTGCCGATACACCGCCAAATGCCACCAGCAGGCCGAGGCCCACCGCCATACAACTCGATCGCGACATGTCTCCTCCGGGTGTCGCGACGGAGTAAAGCGCCCCCGGGTGCCCGAGGACTCGTCCGCCAGCGCCAAGATTGTCGATCCGCAGCGAATCGGCTTTCCCGGCCGCCGGTGTTACGCTCGCGATCGCTTCGCCGATTCACGCAGCGGCGAGTCCACTCTCCCGCAGGCGTTAGAGTGCCCGGCGGGGCAACCAAGAGACAGACGGGGCGCAAGATGGAAGTCGCGGGCAAAGTGGCTTTCGTGACCGGCGGCGCGAGCGGCATCGGGCTCGGCCTCGCCAAGGTGCTGGTGCGCGCGGGAATGAAGGTCGTGATGGCCGATGTCCGCCAGGACCATCTCGACGAGGCGCGCGCGTGGTTCGACGGGCAGGGCCAGGGCACCGAGATCCTCGGCCTGCGCCTGGATGTGACCGATCGGATCGAGTATGCGCGCGCGGCCGATGCGGCCGAGCGCGCATTCGGCAAAGTCCATCTGCTGGTCAACAACGCGGGTGTCGGGCTGCTCGGACCGCTGAAGCTCGCCGGGTACAGCGACTGGGACTGGGGCCTGGGAGTGATGATCGGCGGTGTCATCAACGGCATACAGACCTTCCTGCCGCGCATCCTCGCTCACGGCGAGGGCGGCCACATCGTCAACACCTCGTCGATGGCGGCACTCATCCCGATCAACAATGCGGCCATCTATGTCACCGCGAAGGCGGCTGTCGTCGGACTGTCCGAGGTGATGCGCGGCGAGCTGGCGGCCGACAACATCGGCGTGTCGGCATTCTGTCCCGGCCCCGTGCAGACCAATATCCGCGAGAGCGGCCGGACGCGTCCGCAGACGCTGCGCGAGGGCAGCGGCTATGCAGAGCTCGAGCGGCAACTGGAGCAGCGGCCGAATTCGCCGCTGTGGATGGACCCGGTGGAGTGCGGTGAGCGCATCCTCGCGGGCGTGCGCCGCAACGATCTCTACATTCTCACGCATCGGGAGTTCAAGGAAGGGGTCGCGCAGCATTACGAGGCGCTGCTCGCCTCCTTCCCCGACGAGCCGGTCGATGCCGCGCGAGCCGACAACATACGCTATCTGCTCGGCAATCCGATCTTCGCGCAGGAGCGCGAAAAGAGAAGGTGAAGGCGCGCCGCACTGGCCCGGCCGGGGCCGGGCGTTCGGGCGGATCGACGACACGTTAAGTGTCGTCGATGAAGGCACCGCCCTCACCCCCACCGCGACGGCTCGGCGCCTGGAACGAACGCCCTCTCGGGCCTGCCGCTGCGGGTATACCCGAGCGCACGCTGCACGGCCGGACGCTCGTACATCCGCACGAGGAACTCCGCGATACGCGGCGTGGCACTCGCATTGAGCACGGCCGGGGCCAGTTCGGGCAGGGGCGCGATGACCGCAAACGCGTCGATATCGGCGACGGAGTAGTCCGCGCCCGCCAGCCAGCGCGAGTGCGCCAGCGTCTTCTCCACCCGCTGCAGCGAGAATGCGAGCCGCTCCCTGATTGCCTCCAGCGCGCGCTCGTCATAGCGGCCATCGAGAAGCGCTTCCCAGGCCGTGCGCCGCTCCACAGGCTCGATACGCTTCAGATACGACTCGAGCCAGCGCCTTTCGTATCGCTCCAGGATGGGCCGCAGATATTTCGCGCAGCCGAGAATGCCAACGTCGGCGCCAATCGCTGCGAGCACCTGACCCCAGGCGCGCGCGCGGTAGTGCTGATACGCATCGCCCGGGTAGAGCTGCGTGCCGGGAAACGCTTCGGCGATGTATTCCAGCATGAAGAACGAGCCGCTCACGAGCGTGCCGTCGTGCACGAGCAACGGTCCCTCCCGCTCGAGCTGCAGCCGCGACTCCGTGTCGGCGGGGAATTCAGGCGCGAGCTGCTCGAATGACGTCGGGTCGAACCAGCGGCTCTGGAAGGGGACGCGCTTCTCCTCGAGCGCGATCAGCGGCTTGAGGAAACAGGTGTTGGGCTCCCAGTGGTACAGCTCGAGCACGGCGCTCACCTCCTCTCCAGGATCCCGATGCGCGAGGCCAGCTGCGTGCGGCCCTTGGCCCAGGTCTGCCGCGCCGCGGGACGCTCGTAGATGCGGCGCAGCCACTCCATGATCCGCGGCGTGACCTCGTCGTTGCAGTGCTCGGGCTGGGAGAGCGGCAGGGCATAGCCGAGATTGAAGCCGTTGATGTCGCCGAGCGAATAGCTCTCGCCGGCGATCCAGGTGTGGCGCGTCAGATGAGCCTCCAGCACGCCTATCCCGAAGCGCACCCGCCGCCGCGACTCCTCGAGCTCCTCCGCCGTGAACTCGTTGAACAGCGCCTTGCGCCAGGCGAGGCGGCGCGAAGGCAACGGGATGCGGTCGATGGCCGCCGCCAGCTCCTTGGGATCGCGCTGCCGGGCGGCGGGCCCGACGAACACGCTCCACCCGATCATGCTGAGCGAGGGCGCCACGTATGCATCCAGGAAACGCATCCACCACCGCATCCGCCAGCGCGAGGCGGGATCCTTCGGCCGCAGCGGCGGCCCGTCGAACTGCTCGTCGATGTACTCCATCATCGGCGTGGACTCGGTCAGCACCCGATCGCCGTGGACGAGCGCCGGAATGGTGCCGTCAGGATTGATGCGGAGATATTCCGGCTGGTGCTGGTCGAAGTTGAGCAGATCGAGGTAGTGACTCTCGTACTCGACGCCCTTCTCGGCCAGGGTCAGCATGGGCTTGCCGGAGTTCGCGTTCGGCTCCCAGTGATACAGCGTCAGCATGATCGTGCGGGCTCGGCTCTCATGATCCGCCAGCCTAGCGGCTCGCCTCGGCCTTCGATTCGATGCTCCGGGAACACCGATGCCACGGCGGACGAACACCTGGATGGCATCATCTCGGGCATCTGCTAACCTTCTGCGATCATCGTACTCGCCCGCAGGCCAGCCGTGCCCGTCGACCCGGAGCTGCTGCCGATTCTCGCCGCCATGAGCGCCGGACCCCGGCTCGGCGAGCTGCCGCTGGCGCAGCTGCGGGAAGGACCGCCGCCGTTCCCGATGGGTGCGCCGGCGGAGATGGCCGAAGTAGTCGACCTGCGCGTTTCAAACTCAGCAGGCGCAGTCCCGGCGCGTCTGTACCGGCCGCGCGATGTGAAGCCGCTGCCCCTCCTCGTCTACTTCCACGGCGGCGGCTTCGTGCTCGGCAGCATCGACTCGCATGACACCATCACGCGCGCGCTCGCACGGGAAGCCGACTGCGCAGTGATGTCAGTCGGCTATCGGCTGGCACCCGAGCACCGCTTTCCGGCGGCTGTCGAGGACTGCATAGCGGCTGTTCGATGGGCGCATGCGCATGCGTCGGAGCTGGGGGTGGATACCGGCAGGATCGCGGTGGGCGGCGACAGCGCCGGCGGCAACCTCGCCACCGTCGTTGCAATCCACGGTCGTGACGAAGGCTGTCCGCCGATCGCCGCACAGCTCCTGATCTATCCCGTCACCCGGCTGCGTGCGCCTGCGGAAGGCTCGATGCGGGAGAATGGCCGGGGATACTTCCTGGAAGCCGACGACATGTCGTGGTTCGAGAGCCATTACCTCGGCGAATCGGGCGGCCCGGATCACCCCGATGCCTCGCCGCTCCTCGCTCCCTCCTTGAGTCGTCTGCCGCCGGCCTTCGTCCTGACCGCGGAATTCGATCCGCTGCGGGATCAGGGGGAGGAATACGCCGCAAGGATGCGCGACGCCGGGGTGGAGGTCAGCCAGGCGCGCTATGCCGGCGCCATTCACGGATTCTTCGGAATGCCCATCGCCCTCGGTCAGCGCGCGCTCACCGAGGCTGCCGATTGGCTGAAGACGCGCCTGCGCCGCGCACCCGGCTGAAGTCCCGCCGTAGAGGCGGCTGTGGCTCGCCTCATGCGGCGCTGACGCAACGATCCACCGGGCACCCGTCATCCGACGAATTCGCTCCGCGTATAGAAGTCATTCGCTCCAGGCGCGGATGCGTCAAAACCATGAGGAATAAGATTTCCCGGCGCGGTTGGCACGGGCGCATCGCATGCAGCACGATCGTCGACATCGAAGGTACTTTCGTCCGGTGCGCCCCGGCCGCCTGTACAACACAGTAGAGGGGGGACAGACCATGTGGTCGACACGCAACGAGCCGCAGCTCCATAGTCCGCAGCCCGATCTCACCGCTCACCGCAATCCGGGCTCCCGGCCGGCAAGCACCGCCCGGCTGCCGCTGGCGCTCGGGGTCGCCGCCGCCGTCTCGCTGTCTCTCGCGCATGGCCGCGCTTGCGCTCAGGATGCGCAACAAAAGGAGTCGCCGCAGTTGCAGGAAGTGGTCGTCACCGCAGAGTTCTCCCAGAGAACCCAGCTGCAGCGGACTCCGATCGCCATCACGGCCATCACCTCCAGGCAGCTGCAGGAGCGCGGTCTCACCGATCTCGCCTCGATCGGCGAGAACCAGATCGCCCCCAACGTCAACCTCGAGCCCCAGAGTGCTGCCTTCGGACCGACGCTGTCGGTCTTCATCCGCGGCGTGGGACAGGGAGACTTCGATCCGGCGCTCGAGCCGGGCGTGGCGATCTACGTCGATGATGTCTACTTCGGCGAGACCCAGGGAGCGAACCTGAGCCTCCTCGACCTGGCGCGGGTCGAGGTGCTGCGGGGCCCCCAGGGCACGCTCTTCGGGAAGAACGCGGAGGGCGGCGCGATCCGCCTCGTGACCCAGAGGCCGGATGGGAGCAACAGCGGCTCGATCGAAGGCACGTTCGGCAGCCTGAATCGCATCGACTTCCGCGCTTCCTACGACATGGCGCTCTCCCGGAAGCACGATCTCTACATGCGGGTGGCCGCGATCAGTCAGCGGCGCGACGGCTTCATGAAGCGGCTGGACTACGCCTGCGCGCACCCGGACCTCGGCGCGAGCCAGGGATACGCCGTGAACCTCGCGGCGCCGCAGCTGCTGACCTCGCAGAACCGCCAGGACGGCTGCGTGCTCGGCACCGCGGGCGGGATCAACATCACCGGTGGACGCATCGCCCTGCGGTGGGCCCCCTCGGACTTGCCGATCGAGATGAACCTCTCCGGCAGCATCGTGCAGAACAACTCCGAGGCCGCCCCGACGCACCTGATCGA
>DASZYK010000265.1:0-14926 GCA_035545455.1 Steroidobacteraceae bacterium | reverse complement strand
CGCCGATTGCGTCCGGATTACGCGCCCGCTCGTGCCGTCCCCGTCCGGAATCCTGAATCTGACCCAACAGGCGGCAGTCGTGCGTTTCGACCGCGTCGGACCAGCGCTTGAGCTCCTCCTCGAACCCGCCATCCCAGACCCGCACATAGTGGCTGCGGGTCTGGAACCGGGCGCAGTTCAATGGCTCGGTGACCACCAGCGCAGCGCCGCCGCGCGCGCGGTTGGCATAGTACTGAATCATCTGGGGAGTCGGCGCGCATTCGCGAACGCGCCGGGTGGTCATCGAAGCGTGCAGGATGCGGTTTCGCAATGCGAGCCGGCCGTGCCGGTACGGCGAGAGCAGTGCCGGATAGCGGGCCGGGTCGAGCTGCATCAGCGCAAGCTCACACGCGCGAGAGGTAGCGCTGCACCTGCCGCAGCGAGCGGACCTCGGCGTATTTGACCTGCAGATCGAACAGGTTGGCATCGTGAGTGCCGCCGGGGCGGTCGCCGACCGCCTCGCGGACCACGACGGGAATGAATCCGTACTGGCACGCGTCCACCGTCGTCGCGCGAATGCAGCCGCTGGTGGAGAGGCCGGCAATGAGAAGCGTATCGATGCCCGCCACCGTCAAAGTCGCGTTGAGCGAGGTTCCGAAGAAGGCGCTCGAGTACTGCTTGACGATCACTATCTCGCCCGGCAGCGGCTCGAGACCTTCCGCAAACTCGGTAAGTTGCGCATCCGCCCCCTCGAGAAAGAGTCTCAGCGCGGGCACTTTCCGGAAATAGATGCCGCCGTCGCGCCCGCCTGCCTGATACCGGACCGTCGTATGCAAAACCGGGATTCCCGCGCGCCGCGCGGAGGTGAGAAGGCGTCGGCAGGCGGAAAGTGCCTCCTCGACGCCTGCGTAAAGCGGCGAGCGCTCCATCAGATACGCCTTCACGAAGTCGATGATGACCAGCGCCGGTCGCTTGCCGAGCTCGAGCCGGCCATCGAGTCCGCGGCTCAGCGGCGAACCCGCCGGCACTAGATGACTCCCGCGCCGCGAAGCTCCGCGAGCCGTTCCGCCGACAGGCCGAGCAGCCCCGAGTAGATCTCCTCGTTGTGCTCGCCGAGCCGCGGGCTCGGACTGCGGATGCCGCCGGGCGTCTCGGAGAGCTTGGGCGCCACGTTCTGCATGCGCAGCGACCCGAAGTCCGGGTGGCGCACCGTGACGATCGCCTCGCGCGCGGCAAAGTGCGGATCTGACAGCATCTCGGGGGCCCGATATATGAGTCCCGCGGGAACGCCGAAGCGCGCCATGCTGCTCAGCAGCGCATCGCGATCCTGCGTGCGCGTCCAGTCCGCGATCAGCGCGTCGAGCTCGGCCTGATGCTCACCCCTGGCCACGTGGGTGGCATAGCGGGGCAGCGTTGCAAGCTCCGGCTGGCCCATGGCTTCGGCCAGCCGCCCGAACACCGTGTCCTGGTTGGCGGCGATGAGCACCATGCTGCCGTCCCGGGTGGGATAGACGTTCGATGGGGCGACATGGGGCAGTATGGCCCCCGTGCGCTCGCGGATGTAGCCCTTCTTGTCGTATTCGGTGATGAGGGACTCCATCATGTTGAGAACGGCCTCGTAAATCGCCGAATCGACGACCTGACCCCGTCCGGTGATCTGGCGGTAATGCAGCGCGGAGAGCGCGCCGATGCACGCAAAAGTCGCGGCGAGCGAGTCACCGATGCTGATTCCCATGCGCGAGGGCGGCGCGCCGGGATCGCCTACCACGTAGCGCAGTCCGCCCATCGCCTCGCCAATGGCGCCGAATCCCGCCCGCGGCGCGTAGGGTCCGGTCTGACCGTAGCCGGACACCCGCACCATGATCAAGCGCGGATTGACCTCCGAGAGCCGCTCGTATCCGCAGCCCCACTTCTCGAGGGTACCGGGCCTGAAGTTCTCGATCAGGATGTCCGACTGCGACACGAGCTCGCGCAGCAGCTCCTGACCAGACTCGCGGCGCAGATCGAGTGTGATGCTCTTCTTGTTGCGGCCCACGACCGGCCACCAGAGTGACTTGCCCTTCTCCTTCTCGCGGCCCCAGTCGCGCATCGGATCGCCCTGGCCCGGTGGCTCCACCTTGATCACCTCGGCTCCCAGATCGCCGAAGAGCTGACCGCAAAACGGTCCGGCCAGGAGCGTGCCGAGCTCGATCACCCGTACATCGCCGAGCGGCCCGCGGGAAAACGGCTCCCCGGGCGCGCTCACTGGACTACCTTCGCCGGCGGCGTCCCCTTGCCGCCGGCACCGGCAAGCCTCGAGGCGCGATCGCTCGCGCCGTCAGGCTGAACCCAATGAGTGAACCGCGGCGGGGCGGGAGGCGCGAGTCCGGTCTCCGCCTGGCACCGTGCCTTGAGCTCTTCGATGGATTCGAATCCGCGGTCGAAGAGCTTTTTGGCAGGCCGCGACGCGGCCATGCTCGCGCGCAACCGGCTCGTCGCTTCCTGATCCACGGAAAGGTCCTCACGGATCACGACGCCGTAACGCCTCGCCCCGCCGATCGAGACCAGACCGGCTTCGACGTCGAACTGAACCCGGGCAGGGTCCCGCTCGAGCGGGTCACCGCAACCGCCGCCGCCCCAGGTGTCCGCGAGCAGCAGATCGCCGGCCTCGACGCGTACGCGGTCGACTTTCGAGGGCAGCAGCTCCCGGTCGCCATCCTTGCGGATCAGTGTCTTGCGGCTGCGGGCGCCCGGCTCCCCGCCGTTGACGCCCCAGGGATATGTCAGCCATCGATCATCGTGCAGTGAGATCTCTCCGGGCTCGAGAAAGCGGTAGCCGATGCGCAGCCCGTTGCCGCCGCGGTTCTTGCCGGCGCCGCCGGAATCGATGAGCGTCTCGTAGACCTCGATGCGCAGCGGAAAGTAGCTCTCGAGAAACTCGTTCGGGACGTTCGTGAAGGAGGGCCAGAGCGAATGCCCATCCGGTCCGTCGCCGAAGGGCCGGCCGGGGATGCCGCCGAATCCGATCTGATAGAGCTGAAACCACTCTCCGCGGCGGTCGTGACCCGAATACATGAAGTGCGGACTGTCGGAAAATCCCGCCGCGCACAGGAACTCCGGACTACCCTGACCCAGGAGCCCCCCGAGCACATCGAAGATTCGCCCGAGCGCGTGGGTTCGGCAGGAGAGCGCCGCCGGTTTCAGCGGCTTGAGCAGAGTCCCCGGCGGAATGCGTACCTCCATCAGATCGTAGAAGCCGTCGTTGAACAGTATCTGCGGATCGAACACCATGATCATGTAGATGCCCGCGAACATCTTTAAAATCTCCTCGTTCAACAGAAAGTTGATCGAGGAGACCGACTGCGGATCGGTGCCCGTGAAGTCGAAGATGCATCGCTCGCCCTCGCGCCACATGGCGCATGCGATCTTGTACGGGCCCATGCCGAGCCCGTCGTCGCAGACGTAGTCCTCGAAGTGCCGGCGCGTTTCGGGGACGGTCCGCCGAATGAGCTCGCGCATCGCGCGCTTGTTGCGCTCGAGCATCGCATCGAGCGCGGAGCAGAACACGTCATCGCCGAAACGCCCGGCGATCTCCAGGCAGCGCAGCTGCGCGGTGCGCAGCGCCGCCACGATCGCGTTGAAGTCCGACAGGTTCCACTCCGGCAGGCGGCAGTTGTGCAGCATCACGCGCAGAAGATCCTCCTGGAGCCGTCCGCCCTGGTAGATCTTGACGGGCGGCACGAGGAACCCCTCCTCGTAGATCTGGCGCGCGTCGGTCGGCAGCGAACCCGGCACCTTGCCGCCGATGTCGGTCATGTGGCCGAACATCGCCGACCAGGCGATCAGCCGGCCCTCGCGGTAGATGGGCATCAGCATCAGCCAGTCGTTGGCATGGCTGACCGCGCCGTTCACCGAGTAAGGATCGTTGGTGAAGAAGATGTCCCCGTCCTCCACGGTGCCGTCGTATCCCTGCATGAAGCCCCAGATGAACGAGCCGAACTGGCCGACCACCATCTTGCCGTCGACGTTGGCGATCATCGGGAATTCGTCGTGCTGCTCACGGATGCCGGGCGACATCGCGGTGCGAAAGAGCACCGTATCCATCTCGAACCGGGCATTGCGCAGCGCACTCTCGATGATGTCGATGGTGACGGTATCGACCTCGACCTTGCGGAAGGGCGCGGCGTTGCGCTGAATGATCTTGGCGGACATGTCTCGAGTCTCCTGCGCGACCGGGTGGGCTAGCCGCCGAGCGCGGGATGATCCTGCGGGTAAATGAGTATGTTGCCGAGTCCGTCGACCCGCCCGCGATGCCCGGGCAGGATCACGGTGGTCGAGTCCATCTCCATCACGATCGCGGGGCCATCGATCAGGTTGCCCGCGCAGAGCCTGTCGCGCTGATACACCGCGGCCTCGTGCTGCGCGCCGTCCATGTATGCCATCTGGCGGCCGACGACCGCCGCGGCGGCATCGGCGCCGCCCGCGGTGACCTGCGGCCGCCGGATGCCGATGCTGCGGCCGCGCGCGGCGGCCCGCAGGGTGACGATCTCGTGCTCGTGCGGCAGCGCGAAGGTGAAGAGCCTCTTGTGCTCGGCATCGAACTTCTCCGCGAGCGCGGTCAGCCCGCGCTCGCGCAGCTCGGCGAGCCCGATGTTGACCGTGAGCCGCAGCCCCTGCCCGCGGTAGCGCACGTCGACCTCGAAGGAGTTGGTGATCTCCGAGGAGCCGATTTCCTCCTTCGTCAGCGTCGCTGCGGCATCCCGCGCCAGCTCCTCGAGGATCCCGGCGAGCTCGGCCGCGCTGGTGTTGCCGAAGGTGCGCACGAAGGTGCGCGAGCGCTCGTCCCGCAGCGCGGTGCTGGAGTCTCCGAGGGCGCAGAGCACACCGGGCCCCGGAGGAATGATCGCCGGCCAGGACCCGAGCAGGCGCGCCAGCGCGTTGGCGTGCAGGGGTCCGGCGCCGCCGAAGGCTATGAGCGCGTACTCGCGCGGATCGTAGCCCTGCTCGACCGATACCAGCCGCAGGGCTCCGGTCATGTTCTCATTGACGATGTTGTAGATGCCAAGGGCAGCATCCTCCACTGACAGGTCGAGCGCGGTCGCGATCTTCTGCACCGCCTCGCGGGCGGCACCGTGGTCGAGCTCCATCTCCCCGCCAAGCCGCTGCATCTGGGGCAGATAGCCGAGCACGACATTGGCGTCCGTGACCGTCGGCTCGAGGCCACCCTTGCGGTAGGCCGCGGGGCCCGGATCGGCTCCGGCGCTCTGCGGGCCTACGCGCAGCGCCTTGGTGAGCTCCGGAACGTGTGCGATCGAGCCGCCGCCGGCGCCGACCGTGCGGATGTCGACCGAGGGAGCGCGCACCGTGATGTCGCCGACGGTCGTCTCGCGCCGCAGGCGCGGCTCGCCGCCCTGGATGAGAGCCACGTCGGTCGATGTCCCGCCGACGTCAAGGGTCAGCAGATTGCGAAAGCCGGCCTGCAGCGCCACCCACAGCGCCCCGGTGACCCCGCCCGCCGGACCGGACATCAACAGGTTGACCGGCAGCTCCTCCGAAGAGCCGGCCGAGGCGAGTCCTCCATCGGAGCGCAGGATGTGCAGCTGCACGGTGTCCGTGATCTCCTCGAGCTTCTGCTTGAGATTGCGCACGTAACGCGACACGCGCGGCCGGACGTAGGAGTTGGCCACGGTCGTCACGGTGCGTTCGTACTCCTGCATTTCCGGAACGACTTGCGATGACAGCGACACCGGAATCCCGGGCAGTTCCTCGGCGGCGATCTCCGCGACCCGACGCTCGTGGATGTCGTTGGCGTAGGAGTTGATCAGCGACACGGTGAGCGCCTCGATCCCCTTGCCGCGGAGCTGGCGGAAGGTTTCGCGCAGCGCCGCCTCATCGAGCGGGCGGACGATCTCGCCCCGCGCGCCGATGCGCTCGTCCGCCTCGACGGTGAGCGCGAGCGGCGCGAGCGGCAGGCTCTTGTTGTAGATCACCCAGCCGCCGAGGCCGCCGGGCACGAACGAGCGCGCAATCTGCAGGACCTGGCGGAAACCTCGTGTGGTGACGAGCCCACAGCGGGCGCCCGTGCCCGTGAGCACCGTGTTGGTGGCGACGGTGGTTCCATGCATCACATGACCGATCTCGCGCGGGGAGATGCCGGCGCGCTCGCATACGCGGCCGATGCCTTGCAGGACGCCGATCGACTGATCGGCAGGCGTGCTCGGCACCTTCGCCGACCACGTGCTTCCCGTGCGCTCGTCCACCAGGAGCAGGTCCGTGAAGGTTCCTCCAACATCGACACCGAGGCGGTAGGACATGATGATCTCGCGTGGGGTTGGCGGTCAGGCCGGCGCAGCGCCGGCAGCCGCCGGCCGGCGGGGAAAGGTGCCCGCCTTCATGAGCAGGCCGGGAACCGGCGCGCCGAGGGCCTGCTCGAGCCAGCGCGACACCTCGATCAGCGCCTCGAGATCGACTCCGGTGCGCACGCCCGAGCGCTCGAGCAGGTACACCAGATCCTCGGTCGCGATGTTGCCGGTCGCCCGGGGCGCAAACGGGCACCCGCCGACACCGCCGAGGCTGGCATCCAGCCTCGTGACGCCTGCATCGAGGGCCGCCTGGGCGTTGGCGTATCCGGTATTGCGCGTGTTGTGAAAGTGGCAGCGCAGCGGGATGTCCGGCAGCCGGGCCCGTGCGGCGCCGATGAGCGCTCTGACCTGCGCGGGCACGGCAACCCCGATGGTGTCGGCAAAGCAGATCTCGTGCGGGCGCCCGGCGGCGACGCGTTCGGCGATCTCGAGCACACGCTCGAGCGGAACCTCACCCTCGAACGGGCAGCCGAAGGCCGCGGAGACCGTAACCTGGGGGCGCATCCCCCGCGCGCGCGCTGCAGGCGCGATGCGCAGCCAGGTCTCGATGGAATCCGCCGTGCCGACACCCTGATTGCGCCGGTTGAACGTATCGCTCGCCACCACGACCATCCCGATCTCGTGACAACCTGCCGCGGCCGCGCGTTCGAAACCCTGCTGATTGAGCACGAGTCCGGTGAAGCAGACGCCCTCCGGCCGCGGCAGGGAGGCGAGCAGCGCCTCGGCATCGGCCATCTGCGGCACCTTCTTCGGGTTGACGAAGCTGGTCACCTCGATGCGGCGCAAGCCGGCGGCCAGCAGCCGCTGGATCAGCTCCACCTTCTGCGGGGTGGGGAGCAGTCGGGGCTGCATCTGCAAGCCGTCGCGGGGCCCTACTTCGATCAGCTCCACGTTCATAGGCGCGCTACAAATTGTATACTGATTCCTGGGCAGCGAGAGGCTTCAGGAGCAGTATAGCTTATTCTCTGGCGCCATATCTTCTATGTTGCATACAATTTAGAGGGGTCACATGACGGAACGGCGAGAGGCAACGCTGGCACGCGCCGCGGAGAGGGCCTATCTCACGGTACGCGAGCGCATCCTCAGCGGGGCCTATCCGGCGGCGATGCGTCTCACGGAGCAGGAAATCGCCAGCGCGAGCGGCGTCAGCCGCACCCCCGTCCGCGAGGCCCTGCGCCGTCTGCAGGCGGAGGGGTACGTCACCTCGTCCGCCAACCAGGGGGCAATCGTAGTCGAGTGGACCGCGGAGGACATCAACGACATGTTCGAGCTGCGGGCGCTGATCGAGCCCTACGGCGCGGCCCGCGCCGCACGGCGCATCAACGCCGACGGGCTCGGCCAGCTGCGCGAGCTCTCCGACCGGCAGCGGTTCGAGAGCGAGACGCGCGGCCCGGGCCACATCGAGCGCATCGGCGAGCTCAACAGCGCCTTTCACCGCCTGGTGCAGGAATTCTCCGGCAATACCCGCCTGGCCAGGCTGATGCCCATACTGGTCGAGGCGCCGATCGTGCTGAAGACGTTCGCCCACTACACGGCCGAGGAGCTCGTGCGCAGCGCCAGCCACCATCTCGAGATCGTGAGCGCCCTCGAGGCGCGCGATGCCGAATGGGCGGCGGCGGCGATGCGCACGCACATCCTCGCGGGCCGCGCCGGCGCCTCCTGAGAGCCCGGCGTTGCGCCCCGCCGGCGCCCGGTATGATATAGATATAGAACATTTCTCATGACGACGAGCCGGAGGATGCTGGTGTGAGAATGCTGCGCGCGGCGACGCTGACGACGCCCGCTCTCGATGCCGCCGTGGCCCGCTACCGCGAATACTTCGGGTATACCGTTGCCGAAGAGGGGCGCGTGACGCCGGCGCTGGCGGCCTCCTGGGGCACCCCCGCTGCCGCCGGTCACCCCTACGCGCTCATGCAGCCGGAATCCGCGGAAAAGGTGTACCTGCGCTTCATCCAGAGCGGGGAGCAGCCAGCGTTTCCTCCATTGCGCACCTACGGTTGGGCGGCCATCGAGCTGTGCGTGGCCGACACTTTGGAGGTGTGCGCCAGGCTCGAGCACTCGCCCTATCGAATCATCGGCCCGCCGCGCGAGCTCGACGGGCTGCCGATGATCTTTCCCATGCAGGTGCTCGGGCCGGACGGCGAAGTGGTGTTCCTCACTCAGATCCGCGGCGATCTGCCCGAATACGACCTGCCCCGCGCGCGCTGCCTGGTCGATCGGCTGTTCATTGCCGTGCTCGCCTGCTCGGACATCGATCGATCGATGCGCTGGTTCTCCGAGACGCTGGGGGTCGAGCTCGGGGCTCGATTCGAGATCGGCTACCCGGTGCTGTCCACGGCCTTCTCGTTGCCGGAGTCGCATCGGCACGTGATCGCCGTCGGAGCGCACCGGCGCGACTGCTTTCTCGAGTTCGACCAGTATCCGCCGCAGGCCACCGCGCGCGCAGCCCGCGCCGGCGACCTCAAACCGGGCATCACGCTCGTCAGCATCGCGCATCCGGGCCTGGAGAGCATTCCACGCGAGAGTTGGATTACCCCGCCGCAGCCGGGCCCAGGGTTGCTGTACGCCGGCGGCTGTACTGGCACCCTGTGCGCACCCGACGGCACGCTCGTCGAGGTTATCGGCGCCGCGTGAGCGCTCTCGCGCCGCGTTTGCGAAGGAATACCGGCTTTCGCCGCGCGCGGGATCTCACTTCCCCTTCTCGATCAGCTCGACCAGCTCGCCGGCGGCACCCTTGACGACAGCCACGCGCCTGCCCTCGTAAGGAAACGTCCCGATGTGCTTGGGAGGTGCCAGCATCGGTAGCTTCATGCCATCAAGAGACGCGACCTCGAACGAGACCATTGCCATGGCCGACGGGAGCTCACCAGGCCTCGTCGGCCGCTCCACCGCCGAAGCCGGGTAACCATCGATCTCAATGGCATATCGTGGATCGATGCGAACCATGGTTATCGGATGCGTCGCATTGAGATCAAAGCCGAACGCCCGGTTCAGGACCGTTATACGAGCCTGCATCGTGCGGCCTGACGGCTCAGCCCCCATGTCGCCGTAAAACCGGCGCATGGCATGCAGGCGGGTGCCACCCAGAACCACGACGAACGGCCGGTCAACGTAGGTCCTCGCGCGTGGACCCTGGCCTGGAGCGTCGGGGAGGTGCGTGAAGTAGAGGACCTCCCCTGCCGGCCCGATGACCTGCATGGCACGGATAGGGGAGTTCGGGCCCAGCGGCCGGGGCCATCCTTCAATCTTGAATGGGGAGCCCGCCCTCGATAGCTGACGCGCGAGACCATCGGGGTCCTGAACCAGGCTCTCCATGGCGTTCCAGCCGGTGGTCCTCATCGGCACATAGCCGGATATCGGTTCCACCTGCACGAATCGTACGTAGATCCTGGCGCCGCTCGCAGGCTGCATTGTCACGTACTCGCGATGCGCCATGCCGGGCGCGCCCCATGCGGCGGCAAGATCTGCCGGGATCTCGCCGCGGTCGACTTCTCTGTAGCTCAACCAGTGCGCATAGGCCTGCTCCATCACGGCGGGGTTCGGGGCCCCAAAGGTGATGATGAGAATGAGCCCCAGCATCGACGTGACGCCTCCGGCCTTACGCCTCGGGGCTGTCGGGCTTGCGCCCGCTGATTACGGTCCATGGAAATCGCCACGTGTCGGTGCGCTCGGGCCCCAGGTCGTCCGCTTCACGAAAGGGCACGATCTTCACGTCCGTAAAGCCGTGCCTGCGCATGAGTTGCGGCAATTCGAGCTCTGCGACGGGCTGCATGAACGGCTCGTTATTGCGACGGCCGTGCCCGTAATGCATGAATCTCGCGAAGGCGTCCGGAAAGTAATAGAAGTCGAGGTGCACCATTCTGCCGCCAGGCTGAAGCACCCGCTCGGCCTCGCTCAGCACTCGCTCCACCGCCTTCGGCGGCAATTCATGCAGGAGCATGGTCGACGTGACCAGGTCGAACGACGCGTCGGGAAACCCGGTATCGGCCGCATCTGCCTGACGGTATCGCACATTGGCGACCCCCGCCTGCTTCGCCGTGCCTGCCGCCAGGCGCAGGCACGGCGCGGAGAAGTCGATTCCCTCCACGCGCGAGCCCGGGAACCGCTCCGCGATCGGGAGCGTGCTCTTGCCGAACCCGCACCCGAGGTCCAGCACGCGGCTCGGCTCTCCCTCCGCGGCCACGAGTTCGGCGAGCCGCACGTGCAGGTTCTTGTGCGCCTCCCCGAGTAACGGCGTCGTCGTTCGCGCACCGTGCTCGTACACGAATCCGGCCACGTCATCCGACCAGACACCACCGGGATGCTGGTGGATGTCCACGCTCGTGTAGTAGTTCGGCAACTTGATGTCCGGCCGCAGCTCGAGCATCCCGTCCGCCTCGCCCGCATTCAGCCGGCCGAGGACATTCTCCCGGCGCTCATCGTAGTAGCGCGCCAGTCCGTATCGGCCGGAATACTTCATCCTCTGCAGATGCCGCTCGAGCCACGAGAAGTATCTGTATACGGTCAGATCCTCCACGATCGCCGCGACATCGCTCACGGAATGCGCCGCGTCTGCCTCGCCGGCGCGCTTGACGTATTCCTCGCGAACACGCGAGTACAGGGTAGTGGTCCACCATCCCTTGCATGCCAGTAAAAAGCGCTGGCCGGCATCCAGCTCACGATCGGAGATCATGCTTCACCTCGACAAACAGTCACGCCTTCCTCTTCAGCGAGAACCTGCCACCCGCGCCGCTCGCCTCCTGTATCCCGAGGATCGGGCGCAGCAGATCCTCCACGAATGCAGCCGCATCCCTCTGGTCGTCCGCTCCCGCCGAGGCCGGCGCCGCCGCCAGCGCCGAGCGATCCACCTGCCCGGCCCGGACGAGTTGTTCCTCCATCGCGCGCAGACGATCGCGCAGCACGTAGTGCTCCATGGCGAGCGCCATCACCACGCCCAACAGCGCATCGATGGCGGGATCATCGAAGAAGACCTGTTCCTCCGGCCTGTCGCGTGCTGCTTCTGGCATTCAATTAGCCCATTGGTTGTATGACCGGAGAGGTCAGAAGTAGGTAGGCGCTTCGATGGGCGTCGGCACTTTCGTCCAGACCGTCCCCTTCGCGTAGGTCACTTCCAGCCAGACCGCGCCGCTCTTGCTGGCCACACCATCGGCCAGGCCGAAAGTACTCATTGGCGGCCGATCGACAAAGAAGTCCCTTCCCAGCTCAAACGTCTGCGCCGCGGAATTGGACGGCTTTCCGGAACGCGTAGTGATCGCCAGATCGCCCGCGATCACGAAGTCGAACACGTGAGCCTGCCTGTAATACTGCTCTCTGAACCTCGCGGGAGTCCTGGCCCCCGCCTCGAGGAACCAGAGATTGGCGCGAAAGCCGTGCTCCGGATCATCGCTGAGATGCTTGACGTTGAGGCCGGGCACCCCCTCGACGGGCTGCCACGGCATCTTGTCCAGCGTGTCGATGATTCGCGGCGTGGACCAGTGCTGCACCTTCTTCCAGGCGTCGGTGTATTGCATGCCCCGAGCCAGCGACGGATTCTTGCGCACTGCCGGATCCACGATGAACGACTGCCTGGCAGGATCGCCCTCCTCCATGATCAATATTACAGCCCCGACCTGCGAGGCCATCCAGGGCATGCGTCCGCGCTCCCCTCCATGAAGGCTGAAAGGCGGTCGGTCCAGCCAGTTTCCCTCACGAAACCGTTGCTCGGGGCCGACCACATCATTGGGCGAGGTCTCCTCGTTGTTGGTGAAATCACCGGCGAGGTTGTACGCCCATTCGTGAAACGTATGGTAGTGCGTATACGCGCCCTGCCCGCCCGGCGGGGTATAAAGGATGTGCAGTGAGCCGTCACCATCAGGCTCTTTGTACAGAAGCTTCGAGCCCCAGCCCGCGGCGCCTCCCAGCGACTCCACCGGCATCCGGTCGGTATCGAGCACCCTGATGCCGGTGAATGGCGCAGATGCAGCCGAGTCGTGCTCCCACGGAGCCGAGTTCCCTGCCAGCGCCGGCCCACACAAAGCCAGCGCCGCCAGCGCCGCCCTGAACGATATGGAACTCATTGCCATGCCGCTATCCCCCCAATTGGCTGCATTCGCGTTGTGCATCGCCGGCTCACATGACTTAGTTTACTACGTTATCCGGTGATGCCGACCCCGTCAATTTGGGCGGAGCGGGCTTGTCCAGCTCCCGTTTCCGGCACGCGGGCCGGGAGTCGGATTCCCCACCAACAGCAGGGCCGCTGGAGAGCCAGCCGGACGGCATCCGTCCTCGACAGTCACGCAACCTGCATCGGGGTCTCGATGGGCCCGCCGCCGACGCTGAGGCCCTTTGCATAGGTGACCTCGAGCCACACGGCGCCGTCCGTCGTGACCTCTCCGGGGCCATACCCCCAGAGGCTCCGGGGCGGCTGGTAGATGAAGGTACGCTCCCGGGCGAGGTAACGATGGCCGTGATCCCGGGGACTGCCGAAGGACCATACCGCCATGCTGCCGTAGATCATGAATCGCAGGCGATTGGCGTGCTCGAAATAGCTCCTGGCGGTCCCCGGCGGCTTCCAGCCCGGAGGGATCTTGACGAGCTGGGCGCGGAACCCGGATTCCATGTCGTCGCTCAGCCATTTGATGAAGCGCCCGGGCACTTCCGGATCGGTCTCCCATTCCATGTCGCGCTCGGCCTCCACGAAGGCCGGGCGATTGAAGTTCCTGATGGCCTTCCAGTCAGAAAGATTGGGGCTCGGCGTCTTTCCGGGAAAATCAGGGAAGAAGTGCCTGCCATTTGGCCCTACGGTCACGATGCTTCCGTCACCTTCCTCCATGATCAGCAGATGATACGGATCCTGGGCACGGATACCGCCCCCGTTCTCCCACGTTCCGCCGTGCAGGGTCTGTGGCGGCCGGGAGAGCCACGTGCCCTGACGATAGTGATATTGCATCCCGTTCTTCTGGTAGGGGCTTACCGGCTCTCCCAGTACGAAGTCCCCCTGCAGCGCATAGCCCCATTCGTGGTAATGATGGAAGTGCGGCGGCTCACCCGGGGGCGGCATGCGCGTGTTCCAGGTCGGAGGGAAAACCGTATAGATCAGAAATCCTTCCTTCGGACCCACGAAGAACGTCTTGCTCTTTGACTGGTAGCGCGGGTGAGTGTCCAGAGGAAATCTGTCCACGTCCACGATCTCGAGTGGATTCCAGCCGCTGCCCGAAGCCGCCAGCATGCCGACGACGGGGGTCGTGCGCAGCGGCGGGTCCGATGCCTCGCTCTCGACGACGCCACCCGCCGCAGCATCCGCCCCGGCACTCGATCCGAGGGCGACCGAGGCTGCGGAAAGAGCGACTCCCCGCTGAATGAATTCTCGTCGACTGGTCATCTGGTACCCCCAGGAACAAGCGGCTTGTTACCGGCCAACAACTGAGGAGCGATTCACGAGGGCTGATGGGCGCGCAATCCCGGTCACGGCCACCGGCGCTGACCACCCTCGCCTGCTCGGCGGCCATTCCGCATCCGCACGCAGCTTGCTTGACCTAGATAGCTATGTCAAGGTACAAATGATATAGATCGAGGACAAATCCAGATGGGGGGCCGGCCACGAAGTCAGCGGTCGCTGCTTGCCGGCGCCAACAATCACAAGCTTCGCTCGGAGGAGTCCATACATGAAGAGCACAAAGGCGAGACTCGCAGTCGGAATGGCCTTCGGCGCGTCCCTGATTCTCACGCGGCCGCCGGTGGCGACCGCCGACGCGAAATCCGCTGATACGCAGGCCGGGCAGAAAGCATCGGCGCAGGAGCCAGAGCATCAGACTCGCGCCGCCCGGCCGGCCGGAATCGCGGCCGCCGGCGCGGCGACCGGCACTGCAGCCGCAACCGTGCCCGAGGGAGGTCTTCCTGAAGTCACCGTGACGGCAGAGCGGTTCGCGGAAAATGTGCAGTCGACCCCCATTGCCGTCACCGCCCTCAGCCCTCAAGCGCTGGCCAACCGGCAGATCACCAGCATTCAGAACGTGTCGAGTCAGATTCCGGGCATCGTCATTTCGCCCGCGACGGGCAGCTCCAACTCGCTGCGAATCGTCCTGCGCGGAGCGGACCAGGAACAAGGCGGCATCAACTTCGACCCGGCGGTTGGCGTCTACATCGACGGAGTCTATCAGCCGCGAATAAACGGCGCCTTCTTCGATTTCTTCGACATCCAGTCCCTGGAGGTGCTGCGTGGACCGCAAGGCACCCTCTATGGCCGAAACACCTCCGGCGGAGCGATCAAGATCACCACCGTGGACCCGAAATTCCACTGGACTGCTCGCACCGAGGTGGCTGCGGGCAACTGGAACACGAAGGAAGCCAAGGCCTGGGTAAGCGGTCCGCTGGTTCCGGATCTGCTCGCATTTTCCGCCAGCGCCGTCTATCGGTACCACGACGGCTTCATCAGCGATCCTTACTACAGCCGTCGCATCAGCAACATGGACCGCCGCGCAGAGCGCGTCAAACTTCTCTTCACCCCCGGCGAGAACTTCAGGGCCGTCCTATCGGTATCTGCAATGCAGGACTATTCCGATCCCGGCGTAGGCATACCGCTTCAGGTCGGGCTCGGGGCGGTCGACCCGTATGCGACCGGCGACAAC
>DASZYK010000264.1:0-10357 GCA_035545455.1 Steroidobacteraceae bacterium | reverse complement strand
CGGGGCCGCTGCCGCCGGGTGGGCGGGGCTGGCTGCCGCAGGCGGCGCCGTGGCCGGAGACTGACCCGCCGCTGCCGTCTGGGATGGCTGCTTGCCCGCGAGCTGAGCCTGCATGCTCGCCAGCTGCGCGTCCTTCAGCTGCAGCAGCCGGTGCTCATCGGCAAGCTGGGACTGCAGCGTCTGCACCTGGGCCTGAAGGGCCTTGACCTGCCCCGAGGAGCCCGCCGCAGCCGCTGAGCCGGTCGCTCCGGCGCCGCCCGGAGGCGCGACCAGGCGGAGTCTGCCCGGACCGGCCGCCGCGCTGGCGGCCTCCTGCGAGCCGCCGTGCCAGGCGGCGTACTGCCGGCGGATCTCCGCTGTCGCGGCCGCGGGCGAAATGGCGGCGACGGCGGCCTGGTCCGGAAGGCGCAGCACGGCGCCCGAGCGCAGCAGGTTCATGTTGCGGTCGAAGGCGGACGGGTTCGCCTGAAAAATGGCCACCATCCAGGCGTGGGTCGGGGTTGAATTGAGTCCGGCACCGCTCAGATGACTGGCGATGCCGGAGAGCGTCTGGCCGCGGCGAACCACGAGCGAGCGCGGCCCGCCGGCGGAAGCTGCGCTGGCGGACCCTGCGCCGCTCGACTCCTCGGATGTGCCGCTCGCCGCCGCAGGAGCGGCCGCCGCGGCCTGCGGCGCCGAAGGCTGCGAGCGCGCGATCTCTCCGCCGCGCTGGGCGGTGCCGGCGCTGGCCGGCGCGACCTCCTCGCTGGCCACCTTCGACTGATTCGGCACGTATACCGGTGGATCGAGGAGCACGGTGTACTCGCGGATCAGATGTCCGCGGTCCCAATTGGCCTCGACGAGCAGGGTGAGCACCGGATCGGTCACGGGCTGATCCGAGGACAGCTCCACGACCTCACGCCCCGCGGCGGTGCGCACGGCTTTGACGTGCACCCCGCTCAGGAACTGCGGCCAATTGAGGCCGTAGCGCGCGAACGTGTCCTGGGACGCCAGCCGAACCTGCAGGTTCTGCATTGCATCCGGCGTGGCGTCGAGCAGCTCGATCTGGGCCTTGAGAGGCTGATCGAGCGGCGAGAGGAGACGGATGTCCCCGAGGCCGAGGGCGAACGCTGCTGACGGCATAGCCAGCAGCAACGCCACCGCCCGGCTTGAGCGTTTGGCGACCATTACGACACCCCGGAAGGCATCAGTGAGTTAAATACGTTGTAAAAACAAAAGGATGGCTGCATCTGGCAAGCTCATCCGATTGGGGCGGCAATATAACTTAATTGGGCGGAAAGCCAAAGCGACCGCAGCACGGAATGCGAAAAATGGCGCCCACGACCCATAAGTAAGTTAAGTCCCCATTCGGTGGCGCGATATTCCTGTATCCGCAAGACATAAACTGTGTCGGCGATCACCGTCGGGTAATGTCGGGGGTGCCGGAGCGGACATCCGCGTTCTGCGCACGATGGCGCAGGTAGTGATCCGTGAGCACGATCGCGAGCATGGCCTCGGCGATGGGCGTCGCCCGCAGGCCCACGCACGGGTCGTGGCGGCCGGTCGTGACCACCTCCACCGCCTTGCCTGCGGTATCCACCGTCCGGCCGGGTACCTGGATGCTCGAGGTCGGCTTGAGGGTGAGGTGCGCCACGATGTCCTGCCCGGAAGAGATCCCGCCGAGGATCCCACCCGCGTGGTTGCTGGCAAACCCCTCGGGCGTGAGCTCGTCGCGATGCTCGCTGCCGCGCTGCGCAACGGCGGCCGTCCCGGCGCCGATCTCCACCGCCTTGACGGCGTTGATGCCCATGAGCGCGCCCGCGATGTCGGCATCCAGCCGGTCGAAAACGGGCTCGCCGAGGCCGGGCGGCACCCCGGTGGCGATGACGGTCACCCGGGCGCCGATCGAGTCCCCCTCGGAGCGCAGCTTCCAGATGAGCGCCTCGAGCTCGCCCACCCTCGCCGGGTCGGGACAGAAGAACGGATTCTGGTAGGCGAAGGCCGGGTCGCGCGGCTCGAGGGCCAGCGTGCCCACCTGGCTGAGATAGCCGTAGATCCTGACGCCCAGACGGGTGGCGAGATATTTGCGCGCGATCGCTCCCGCCGCGACACGCATGACGGTCTCGCGCGCGGATGAGCGCCCGCCTCCGCGGTAGTCGCGCAGGCCGTATTTCTGCTGGTAGGTGTAGTCGGCATGACCGGGCCGGAAGCGGTCCTTGATCTTCTCGTAATCGCGCGAGCGCGCATCCGTGTTCTCGATGAGCAGCCCGATCGGCGTGCCGGTGGTGCGCCCCTCGAACACGCCCGACAGGATGCGCACCTGGTCCCCCTCGCGGCGCTGGCTGACGAACTTGGAGGTGCCGGTGCGGCGGCGATCGACATCCTGTTGGATATCCGCTTCGGCAAGCGCGAGCCCCGGCGGGCAGCCGTCGACGATGCACCCGAGCGCCGGCCCGTGGCTCTCGCCGAAGGTCGTCACCGTGAAGAGCCTGCCGATGGTGTTGCCTGACATCTCGACTTACCCAGTTGCCTTGCGTCCTCGACTCTTTCCAGGCACAGGGACGTGCCCCGCCGCCGCAGGTGGCGGAGGCGGCGGGCAAAAACCGCGCTTTTGGCCGCCGCCGCGCTGGGCCGGGCAGGAGCCCGGATCCAGCGCTTCATGGGCAAGCAGGAATACCCCGCCGCCGCCGCGCTCGAATTCCAGCCAGAGGAAGGGCAGCCGCGGAAACGCCCGGCGCACGGCCGCCTCGGTGTTGCCGACCTCGACGACGAGCAGCCCGCCCGGGCGCAAACGCCCTCCCGCCTCCCGCAGGATCACCCGCACGGAATCGAGGCCGTCGCGTCCCGCGGCGAGCGCGAGTCGCGGCTCGTGACCATACTCGGGCGGGAGTCCTGACATTTCCCGCCGCCCGACATAGGGCGGATTGGCAACGATGATATCGTAGCGCTCGTCCGCGAGGGCGCTGAAATGATCGGAGCGGATGAGGCGCACGCGCTTGCCGACACGGTGCCGCCGGACGTTGAGAGCGGCGACCTCGAGCGCCTCGGGCGAGATGTCCAGCGCATCGACCCGCGCCCGCGGCAGCGCCTTCGCGCAGGCGATCGCAATGCAGCCCGAGCCGGTCCCGACATCGAGAATGTCGCGCACGCGGCGCGCATCGATCCAGGGCGCGAACCGCCTCTCGATGAGCTCCGCGATGGGCGAGCGCGGGATGAGCACTCGCCGGTCGACATGAAACGGCAGTCCCGCGAACCAGGTCTCGCCGGTGAGATACACCGCGGGGATCCGCTCCCTGATGCGGCGGCTGATGAGCTCCTCCACACGCTGGATGCCGCTGGCACCGACCCGCCGCGCATGGATCGCGCGCTCGCCGGTGTGCGGCAGGCCCAGGGCGTGCAGCACCAGAGCCGCGGCGTCGTCCCGGGCGTTGTCGGTCCCATGACCGAAGAAAACGCCCGCCCGGCGCAGACGCCGCGCGCCGCGCTCGATGAGCGCGAGAACGGTGGCGCGCTCGTGCCGCAGCGCGGCCGGAGCAGTGCCCGCGGGCGTCCTGGCGGCAGAGTCCCGGGCGGGCGCCCCCCTGAGTTGGCTCGGCCGGGATGAGCCGCGCCTGCGGCGCGTATGGGATAATTGAGGCATGACTGCTCGACTCTTCTGGATCCTCGTCGGCCTCGGCGCCCTCTGCGCCGCGCTCGCCGGATTTCTGCTGGCCGCGGAAGTTCACAGCTCCCGCCCGGTGCTTGCAAGCGGCACGTGGCTGCCGGATGCCAGGCCGGTCGCCGATTTTCACCTGATTGACAGCCAGGGACATCCGTTCACCAGCGCGGATCTCCTCGGCCACCCGACGCTGGTTTACTTCGGGTTCACCCATTGCCCTGACGAGTGTCCCGACACGCTTGCCGCGCTCGCACGCGTCGAGAAGCAGGCGCCTCTGCCGGATCTGCGGGTGCTGTTCGTGACGGTGGATCCGCAGCGCGACACGCCGGCGGTGCTCGCAAAATACCTGCTGCAATTCGACCCCGGCTTCATCGGACTGACCGGCGATCCCGCCGAGATCCGCCGCCTCGCGGCCGGCCTCGGCATTGCGATCGACCGCATCAAGCTGCCGGGGGGCGGCTACGACTTCGAGCACACGATGGCGATACTGTTGTTCGACTCCGGCGCCAGGGAAGTCGGCGTGTTCACTCCGCCCTTCGACGCGCGGCAGCTGGCGAAGTCGCTGCGTCGGGTAGCGCCGGAGCTGCGCGCGGCAGCCTGACGCACGCATGGACGCCTCAACCGCGCCTCCGGAATCCGCGACGCTGCGCGCGCGTCTTTTCGTCGCGATGCAGTATCTGCTGCCGCAGCACTTCCTCTCGCGGCAGGTCCATCGGCTGGCCCGCTCGCGGGTGAAACCGCTCAAGAATGCGCTGATCGGCTCGTTCGTGCGGCACTTCCGTCCCGACATGAGCGATGCCGCCGACCCCGAGCCGGGCGATTACCCGAGCTTCAAC
This sequence comes from Steroidobacteraceae bacterium, assembly GCA_035545455.1. Lineage (GTDB taxonomy): Bacteria > Pseudomonadota > Gammaproteobacteria > Steroidobacterales > Steroidobacteraceae > 13-2-20CM-66-19. The sequence goes on along the minus strand of DASZYK010000264.1, from coordinate 5,884 downwards.
GCGTTCTTCACGCGCAGCCTCCGGCCCGGCTCCCGGCCGCTGGATCCGGACCCGCGGGCGCTCTCCTCGCCCGTCGACGGCACCGTGAGTCAGATCGGCCGCCTCGACGGCTTGCGCATGCTGCAGGCGAAGGGCCACGAGTATTCCGTCGAGGCCCTGCTCGGCGGCGCCTCCGCGTGGGCGGAGCGCTTCGCCGGCGGCTCGTTCGCGACGCTCTATCTGGCGCCGTACAACTATCACCGCATTCACATGCCGGCGGCGGCGACGCTGCGCGCCGCGTGGTTCGTCCCCGGAAAGCTCTTCAGCGTCAACGCGGTGACCGCCGCGGCCGTCCCGGGACTCTTCGCGCGCAACGAGCGCGTGGTCTGCGCGTTCGAGGAGGGCCCCCTCGCCTTCGCGCTGGCGCTCGTCGGGGCGCTCTTCGTCGGCAGCATCGCAACCGTCTGGCATGGCGATGTGACGCCGTGCAGCCCCCGCACCGCGAGAGAGCTGCCGCTCGACACCGGTCGCGCGCCGGCGCGGCTCGAGCGCGGGGCGGAGCTGGGCCGGTTCAACATGGGATCCACCGTCATCCTGCTGCTGCCGCCGGGAGCGGCGGACTGGCTGCCGGCGCTGCAGCCGGGCTCGCCCGTTCGCGTCGGCCAAACCATCGCCCGGCTGCGCGCGCCATGAGCGCGAATGGCGGCGGGGGCTCCGCGGACTGGCGTCCTACCGCCTCGCGGAAGGGGTTGGCGCTGCGCGCCGCGCTGCTGGCGCGAGCACGCGGCTTCTTCGCGGCGCGCGGCGTGCTGGAGGTGGACACGCCGCTCGTGGTCAACGCGCCGGTGACCGACGTCCACATCCACTCTGCTCGGGTGACGTTCGAGGGAGGCGATAACGCGGGGACGGTGCGTCCCTACTTCCTTCATACGTCGCCGGAGTACGCGATGAAGCGGCTGCTCGCGGCCGGCGCAGGCGACATCTACCAGATCTGCCACGTGATGCGGGCGCTCGAGCGCGGCCGGCTGCACAACGCCGAGTTCACGCTCATCGAGTGGTACCGTGTCGGCTACACGCTCGATGCGCTCATGAGCGAGGTCGAGGCCCTGGTGCGCGAGCTCCTCGGGGCGCCAGGGGCCTCGCGCGGGTGCGTGCGCGTGAGCTATCGCGAGGCGTTCATGCAGGCGGTCGGGCTCGATCCATTCACGGCGCCGCTCGCGGCGCTCGCCGCGCAGGCGCGCAAAGCGGGATTCGACGGGGCGGCGACGGACCGGGACGAGCTGCTGGAGCTCTTGATGGGCACCGTCGTCGGGCCGCGGCTCGGCCTCGACGGGCTGACCTTCGTGCATGGCTATCCCGCGAGCCAGGCCGCGCTGGCACGGCTCGACCCGGAGGATCCGCGCGCGGCGCAGCGCTTCGAGCTCTATTGCGATGGCGTCGAGCTCGCCAACGGATTCCATGAGCTCGCCTCGGCGCGCGAGCAGAGGGGCCGCTTCGAGCGCGACATCGAAGAGCGCCGCCGCCTCGGCCGTCCGGAAGCATTCCTCGACGAGCGGCTGCTCGCGGCTCTGGAAGCGGGTCTCCCGGACTGCTGCGGGGTGGCGCTCGGGTTCGATCGCACCCTGATGCTGGCCGCCGGCGCGGAGCGCATCGACGCGGTCCTGCCCTTTCCCATCGAGACAGCCTGAGGAGGCCGCGCCATGACGACCTACGGCGGCCAGCGCCATGACTTCACCGACAAGTCGACCGGCTACGAGCAGCTGGCGGCACAGCTTCGCGGGTTGCTCGCGGGGGAGACCGATCCCATCGCCAACGCGGCCAACACCGCAGCGCTCATATACGACGCGCTTCCGCAGGTGAGCTGGGCGGGCTTTTACTTCGTGCGCGGCGAGGAGCTCGTCGTGGGACCCTTCCAGGGCAAGCCCGCTTGCGTGCGCATCGCGCTCGGCCGAGGCGTCTGCGGCACTTCCGCCGCACGACGCTCGACGATCATCGTCCCGGACGTGAACGCCTTCCCCGGACACATAGCTTGCGATGCGGCGTCGCAGTCGGAAATCGTGGTGCCGCTGATCGCGGCAGACCGCGTGGCCGGCGTCCTCGATCTCGACAGCGCGCGGCTCGCGCGGTTCGATGAGGCCGATGCGCGCGGCCTGGAGCGGCTGGCCGCGCTCTACGTGCAGGCGAGCCGGCTGCAGGACCTGCGCTGACTCACTGCTTGGCGCGGGAGACGTACTGCCCGGTGCGGGTGTCGATCCGGATGACCTCGCCCTCGTTGATGAAGAGCGGCACCCGGACCACCGCGCCGCTTTCCAGCTTCGCCGGCTTCTGACCGCCGGTGGCGGTATCGCCCCGCAGGCCCGGATCGGTCTCGACGATCTTGAGCTCCACGTGCGCCGGAGGGGTCACCACCAGCGGCTCGTTGTTCCACAGCGTGACGATGCAGACGATGCCGTCCTTCAGCCACTGCGCGCTGTCGCCCACGGCGGACTTGCCGGCCGTGTACTGCTCGAAGCTGTCCGGCACCATGAAATGCCAGAAGTCCCCGTCCTGGTAGAGGTATTGCATCTCGGTGTCGACGACGTCCGCCGCCTCGAGCGAGTCGCCCGACTTGAAAGTGCGCTCGATCGTCCGTCCCGTCTTCAGGTTGCGGACCTTGATGCGGTTGAACGCCTGTCCCTTGCCGGGCTTGACGAATTCGTTCTCGACCACGGCGTACGGATCGCCTTCGAGCAGGACTTTGAGACCCGAGCGGATCTCGCTGGTGGTGTAGCTGGCCATTTCTTTCTCGCGGCTGGGGCGGCAGAATGCGCGGCCCGTCCTCTAGGAGCCTTTCTGACTTGCGACGCTCGACCGTAGCACTGAGCAACCGGCAAAAGGCGCGCCTTTGGCCGGCGGAACCTGAGCTAGGGTCCGAAAAAGCGCCGCAGGCGACTTTTTCCCATTGATCAAGGGCCGCGTATGATAACGGCATCGGTCCACCCCCGCCACCTCGAGCCCAAGACCTGGCAGCAGGAGCTCGCGCAGGCCATCACCAGCCCGGAAGAGCTCGCCGCCGTATTGGGATTGCACCCCGGGCTGCTTCGCGAGGCGGCGGCGGCCGGACGGCGCTTCCCTCTTCGCGTGCCTCGCGCCTTCGTTGCGCGCATGCGTCGCGGCGATCCGAGTGACCCGCTGCTGCGGCAGATCCTGCCGATCGGCGCGGAGCTCGCAGACGCCGCAGAGTACGTCGCCGATCCGGTCGACGAGCTCACCGCCTTGCGCGCACCCGCGCTGCTGCAGAAATACCGCGGCCGCGCGCTCCTCATCGCGACCCCGACCTGCGCGGTGCACTGCCGATATTGTTTCCGCCGCGAGTTCCCCTATGCCGAGCACGCCGCGGACTCACCGCGCTGGAGCGAGGCGCTCGCGCAGATCGCCGCGGATGCCTCGCTCGAGGAAATCATCCTGAGCGGCGGCGATCCGCTGTCATTGAGCAACGCGCGCCTGGAAAGCCTCACGCGCGCGCTCTCCGCCATCCCTCACGTGCGGCGGATCCGCGTGCACACGCGGCAGCCCGTGGTGTTGCCCTCGCGTGTGGACGAGGGTCTCCTGCAATGGCTCCGCGCCAGCTTGCTGCCGGTCGTCTTCGTGCTGCACATCAACCATCCCAACGAGCTCGACGCAGAGCTGGCCGCCGCCTGCGCCAGGCTGCGGGCCACCGGCATCACCCTCCTCAACCAGTCTGTTCTGCTGGCCGGAGTCAACGACGACGTCGAGGTGCTCCGCCGGCTGTCGCTGCGCCTCTTCGATGCGGGTGTGCTGCCCTACTATCTCCACGCGCTCGATCGAGTGAGGGGCGCGTCGCATTTCGCGATACCCGACGACCGCGCTCGGGACCTCGCCGGACAGCTCGCCGCATGCCTTCCCGGGTACCTCGTCCCGAAGCTCGTCCGCGAGCTGCCGGGCGCGGCGGCGAAGGTGGCTCTGGGCGCCGCATTCTGAGACGCGCGACAACCGGCGGCGCGCGCAGCGGATGCTAGAATTTTCCCGGTTTCGCCGTCCCCCGATTTGCCGTCTTCCCGGAGAGCGCCTTGACCGAGCAGAACGCGGTGCCGCTCATCGTTCTTTCGCCCGCACGCGACCCCGTCGAGGCCATCAACAGCATCCTGCGCCGTGCCGGTCACGCGGTGCACTGCACGTGGATTCCCGCCCTCGGCGATTTGCCCGACGCGCTGCCGCAGATCAACCCGGAGCTGCTGATCCACGTCTCGAGGCCGGGCGATGCCCTCAAGAGCGTCATCCAGGTGCGCGATCAGGTCGCGCCCAGCGTACCGGTCGTCGCGGTGGCCGAGACCGTCGACGAGGAGGTCATCGCCGAAGCGATGTCGGCCGGCGCGCGTGATGTGGTGTCCCTCGCAAGTCCGGTGCGCCTGGCGGCGGTCATGGCGCGCGAGTTGCGCGCCTTCCGGCTGGAGCGCGCGCTCACCTCCACTCTCAAATCCGCCCACGACGCGCGCAATCAGCTCGAGAGCGTGCTGCAGCGCTCGAACGATGCCATCGTACAGGTCCAGGAAGGAATCGTGATCGACGCCAACCCGGCATGGCTCGAGCTCTTCGGAGTCAAGGACTCCCTGATCGGCCAGCCGGTGATGGACCTCTTCGACGAGGCCACGCAGCCGGCGCTCAAGGGCGCGCTCGCCGCTTGTCTGCAGGGGCGCTGGAGCGATCACGCGCTCAAAGCGACCGCCCTCTTCCCCGGAGGCAAGACGATGCCGGTGGAAGTCGTGCTCGCCCTCGGCGAGCACGAAGGCGAGCCGAGCGTCCGGCTCGTCGTGCCCGCCAAGACGCGTGATGAGCGGAAGCTGGTCGAGGAGCTGAGCCAGGCCGTCCACTCCGATCATACGACCGGATTCCTGCATCGGCGCGAGCTGATGGAAGCGCTGCATGCGCGCCTTTCCGCCCCGACCCCGGGTGGAATGCGCTGCCTCGCGCTGGTCAAGCTCGACAAATTCGCGGCCGTGGAGCGTGACGTCGGCGCCACTGCCAGCGAGGACGTCCTGATGGGCGTCGCGTCGCTCTTGAAGGAGACTCTGTATCCGAACGAGATCGTTGGCCGATTCGGCGGCGTAAGGTTCCTCGCGCTGCTCGAGCGCGGCAACGAGAACGATATCCAGGCGTGGGGCAAGCAGCTTCTGGCGCGCGTGCAGAAGCACATCATGCGGATCAACGACAAGACAGTCGCGGTCACCTGCACGGTGGGTCTGTCCGTCGTGCCTCCGAGCGAGCCCAAGCTCGACGCCATCGTGGCGGACGCGGTCGAGGCGTGCGCCAAGGGCGCAAAGCAGGGAGGCAACCAGGTGTCGACGTCGGGACGGGCCGACGTCGAGAACCGGGTGCAGTCCTACGATCAGGTCTGGGTGAAGCACATCAAGGCGGCGCTCATGGAGAATCGCTTCCGCCTGGCGCAGCAGCCGGTGGCGAGCCTGCAGGGAGAGGACCCGCAGATGTGGGACGTGTTGGTCCGCATGGTCGATCCGCAGGGCAGGGAGGTGCTGCCGGCGGAATTCATGGCCGCGGCCGAGCGCAACGATCTCTTGAAGAACATCGATCGCTGGGTCGTCGGCGCCTCGCTCTCCTTCGCCGCGCAGCGGCGGCCGCAGGCTCTCTTCGTGCGGCTGTCGAAGGACACGGCGAGGGACGCGACGTTCGTCGACTGGCTGGACGGACACATCCGCTCCACGCGCGCGGAGCCGCAGCGGCTCTGCTTCCAGGTGCCCGAGGAGGTGGCGACGGACTTCCCGCAGGTGCGGGTGCTCGCGGGCGGACTGCGCCAGCGCGGATTCCGGTTCGCGCTCGAGAGCTTCGGCTCCGGCCGCAATCCACAGGGACTGATCGAGTCGGTGCCCCTCGATTTCGTGAAGATCGA
>DASZYK010000263.1:0-3707 GCA_035545455.1 Steroidobacteraceae bacterium | reverse complement strand
CGAAATCTCCCTCTGGCGCCGCGACCGAGAGCAGCTCTTCCTCCTCGTCCTCGCCGGCCGTCGCGACCGTCGATGGCACGCCGATCAGCCGCGATTTCTACGAGTTCTACATCAAGGGGGTCACCGGCAAGACCTCGAGCGATCTCTCGCCGGAGCAGCGCACGCAGGCGCTCGACAACCTGGTGCGCGCGGAGCTGATCGCGCAGCAGGCGGTGAAGGAGGGCCTGAACAAGCAGGCGGATACGGCGCATCTCATGAAGATGGAGCGCCTCAACATCCTGGAGCAGGCGCTGTCGCAGAAGTACCTCGCGGGCAAGCAGCCGACGGATGACGAGCTGAAGGCGGAATACGACGCGGAGGTGGCGAAGCTGCCGAAGCTGGAATACCACGCGCGGCACATCCTGGTCGCGACCGAGCCGTTCGCGGACAAGGTCATTCAGCGCCTGAAGGCGGGGGAGAAGTTCGAGGACCTCGCGAAGGCGGACTCGATGGACTCCTCGAAGACGAACGGCGGGGACCTGGGATGGTTCTCGCTCGATCACATGGTGAAGCCGTTCGCGGATGCGGTGAGCAATCTGAAGGTCGGGGAGTACACCGCGCAGCCCGTGCAGACGCAGTACGGCTGGCACGTGATTCAGCTGCTCGGCACGCGGCCGGTGAGCCCGCCGCCGTTCGATCAGGTCAAGCAGCGGCTGGTGCAGGTCGTGGAGGCGAAGAAGTTCAAGGCTTACACGGATGGTCTTCTGAAGTCGGCCAACGTGCAGACGTTCCTCGACTCGAAGACGGACGCGGAGAGCAAGGGTCAGAGCGGCACGCCGGCGGCGCCGGCGGCGCCGGCTTCTCCGGCGCCCTCTTCCGACAAGTAACGGCTGATTCGGTCCCATATGACACCCGGGGCTCCGCGGAAGTGGAGCCTCGGGTGTCTTGTTACTGGGAACGGAGGACCGGACGAGAGGCCCCGTTCCGGGGACGCCGTAAATCCGGGCTCGCGGGCTCGCGCCCGCTCGCCTCATCCATGGAGGCTCAGTTCCGCCGTCCCTGGGCTTCACAAGCCCCGGAACGGGGCCTCTCGTCCGATCCTCCTTCACTACCTCATCAGCGGCGCGGGCGTTCTTTGACCAGCTCGAGGAATGCGGGCTCGTCGATCACTTGGACACCGAGCTCCTCGGCTTTCTTCAGCTTCGAGCCGGCTTCGGGGCCGGCCACCACTAGATTGGTTTTTTTGGAGACGCTGCCGCTCACCGAGGCGCCGAGGCGCTCGGCCAGGGCTTTGGCTTCGTCGCGCGTCATGTGCTCCAGGCGGCCGGTGAAGACTATGGTCTTGCCGGCGATGGGGGACTCGGCGGCGGGGCGCTCGGCGTCGAGGATGCGGATCTCCCTGGCCAGGCGGTCGACCATGCCGGTGTTGTGAGGCTCGGAGAAGTAGGACGTCAGACTCTCGATGACGGTGTCGCCGATCTGGTCCATGGCGTCGAGCTCCTGGCGGGCTTCGGTGTTGCCTTTGGCGAGGTGGCGGCACGCTTCGCGGAAGGCGTGATACGTGCCGTAGCCGCGGGCCAGGGAGCGGGCGGTGGTCTCGCCCACGTGGCGGATGCCGAGTGAGTAGATGAAGCGCTCGAGGGAAATCGCCCGGCGCGCGTCGATGGCGGCGAAGAGATTGCGGACGGAGACTTCGCCGAAGCCTTCCTGCTGCTCGAGCCGGATGTCGCCGTTGCGGCGCGCGAGGGTGAACAGATCGGCGGGCTCGGCGATCCAGCCCTGCTCGTAGAAGAGACTGATCTGCTTCTCGCCGAGACCCTCGATGTCGAAGGCGCGGCGGGAGACGAAATGGCGCAGGTGCTCGATGCGCTGGTGCGGGCAGGCGAGCTCGCCGGAGCAGCGGGAGATGGCGCCTTCCTTGCCGGTGGCGGTGAGGTCGCGGACGACGGGAGTCGCGAGCGGGCAGGGACAGGTCTTGGGGAACTGGAAGGAATGGGTGTGCGCGGGTCTGCGCTCGAGCACCACGCCCAGCACCTGCGGGATCACGTCTCCGGCGCGCTGCACGGTAACGGTGTCGCCGATCCTGACGTCGAGCTCGCGGATGTAGTCCTCGTTGTGGAGGGTGGCGTTGGAGACGACGACGCCGCCGACGTTGACCGGAGCCAGCTTGGCGACCGGGGTGAGCGCGCCTGTCCTGCCGACCTGCAGCTCGATCGCATTCACGACGGTCGTGGCTTTCTGGGCGGGGAATTTGTGGGCGAGCGCCCACCGCGGGTCGCGGCCGGCGAAGCCGAGGCGCCGCTGCCAGTCGAGGCGGTTGACCTTGTAGACGACGCCGTCGATGTCGTAATCGAGACTCGCGCGCCCGAGCTCGATCTCGTGGTGAAAGGCGAGCAGCTCGTCGACGGAGCGGCAGAGCCGGCTGAGGGGGTTGGTCGGCAAGCCGCGCGTGTTCAGCCAATGCAGCATGTCCCACTGGCTGGCCGCGGGCAACTCGCTCATCTCGCCCCACGCGTAGGCGAGGAACCTGAGCGGGCGTGAGGCGGTGACTTCCGGATCGAGCTGGCGGAGCGAGCCTGCCGCGGAGTTGCGCGGGTTGGCGAAGACCGTGCGGCCGGCGGCGGACTGCTCCTCGTTGAGCTTCAGGAACGCGGAGCGTGTCATGTAGACCTCGCCGCGGATCTCGCAGACCCCGGGTGAGCCGTGGCCGCGCATTTTGGGCGGGATGTCGCCGACGCGGCGGACGTTGGCCGTGACGTCCTCTCCTTCCGTCCCGTCGCCGCGCGTCGCGCCGCGCACCAGCACGCCGTGCTCGTAACGCAGCGACAGCGAGAGCCCGTCGATCTTCGGCTCCGCGGTGAGCTCGATGGGCTCGGCGGCGTCGAGCTTCAGGAACCGCCGCACGCGGTCGATGAAAGCGACGACGTCCTCGGCGGTGAAGGCGTTGGCGAGCGACAGCATCGGCACGCTGTGACGCACCTTGGGGAACTTGCCCGAGGGCGCGCCGCCCACGCGCTGGGTGGGCGAGTCGGGCGTGATGAGCTCGGGATGCTCGCGCTCGAGAGCGCGCAGCTCCGCCATGAGCGCATCGAAATCGGCATCGGAGATCTCCGGCCGGTCCAGCTCGTAATACAGCCGGTTGTGATGACCGATCTGCGCCCGCAGCTCTGCCGCGCGCGCCGCCGCGTCATGTTTCATGCGCGGCCGCGGACGCGGCCGGGAAGTTGGCCGCCTGGGCTCTGAGGCTCTCGCGAAGGCCCGCTACGCGCAGCGGCGTCAGGGGTCCGCCGCGCTCGTCCTGCAACGCGCCCTGCAGGCGCTCGTTGAGATTGCGCGCCGCCGCGAGAAGCTCCTCGAACGCCTGCGGCGGCGTCTTGGGGCCCGGCAGCACGGCAAAGAGGCTGAGGCCGGCGTAGCGCTGCGAGTCCATGGTCTCCAGATCGAACGCGCCAGGGCGGGTGAGCGAGGCGGCGCTCAACACCGCGCGGTTGGCGTCATCGGGCTTGTGGAAGATCGAGAATTTGCCGTGAACGAAGCCTTCCGCCACCAGCGCCGTGCGGATTGCGCGGCCGGAGAAGCGCTCGGGAGAAACTGATACCAGCCGCAGCGCAAGGATGCGGCGATCCGCTTCAGGAGGCCAATCGACGCTGGGCGCCGCGGCGGATGACGGCGGAGGGGAGGCAGCACCCTCGCGCGCCACCGACGGAGCCGCGTCCGCGGGTTGAGGG
>DASZYK010000262.1:0-5848 GCA_035545455.1 Steroidobacteraceae bacterium | reverse complement strand
ATCATCTGGAACGGCCCGGTCGGAGTGTTCGAGTTCGCGCAGTTCGGCGAGGGCACGCGCGCCATCGCGCAGGCGATCGCGCGCAGCAAGGCATTCTCACTCGCGGGCGGCGGCGACACGCTGGCGGCGATCGAGAAGTATGGGGTCGAGGACGGGATTTCCTACATCTCCACGGGCGGCGGCGCCTTCCTCGAGTTCGTCGAAGGCAAGACACTGCCCGCCGTCGCCGCCCTCGAGGAGCGCGCACGCGGCTGATCCAATGCTGAGACGAACTAAGATCGTGGCGACCGTCGGGCCGGCGACCGACGACACCGCTGTCCTGACGGACATGATGCGCGCCGGGACGGATGTCGTGCGGCTCAATGCCTCGCACGGAACGGTCGACGACCGCCGGCGGCGGCTGCGCCTGGTGCGCGAAGCCGCTCAGCGGGCGAACAAGTGCGTCGGCGTGCTTCTCGATCTGGGTGGACCCAAGATCCGCATCGAGAGCTTCCGCGACCAGAAGGTGATGTTGCAGGAGGGGCAGGCGTTCGCGCTCGACACCGCGCTCGACCCGAAGGCGGGCTCCCGGGAGGAGGTCGGCGTCGCCTACAAGGATCTCCCCAAGGACGTCGGCGGCGGCGATACCCTGCTGCTCGGCGACGGCCAGATCGTTCTGACCGTGGAGCGCGTCAGCGGCACCAGGATCGAGACGCGAGTCCGAGTCGGCGGCGAGCTGTCGGATCGCAAGGGCCTCAACCGTCAGGGCGGCGGCATTTCGGCGCCGGCGATCTCGGACAGGGACCGGGAGGACATCCGCTTCGCGGCCGAGGAGCAGGTCGACTACATCGCGGTTTCCTTCGCGCGCGATGCCGATGACATCGAGCAGGCCCGCATGCTGGTGCGCCAGGCCGGCGGCGACGCACGCATCGTGGCCAAGGTGGAGCGGCACGAGGCCGTGGCCAACCTGTCAGACATCGTCGATGCGGCGGACGTCGTCATGGTCGCCCGCGGTGACCTCGGCGTCGAGATGGGCTACGCCGAGCTGACCGGGCTGCAGAAGACGATCATCCATCAGACGCGCGGCAGGAACCGCGTGGTGATCACCGCCACCCAGATGATGGAATCGATGATCCAGAACCCGGTGCCTACACGCGCCGAGGTCAGTGACGTCGCGAACGCCGTGATGGACGGCACGGACGCCGTGATGCTGTCGGCGGAGACCGCCGCCGGCCGTTATCCGGTGAAGGCCGTGGAGGCGATGGCGCAGGTCATCGAGGGCGCGGAGAAATACCAGCTCACCCACAGCCGCAGCCGCCACCGCACGGACGGCCAGTTCAAGGGATCCGAGGAGGCGATCGCCATGGCCGTCATGTACACTGCCAACCATTTGAAGGTGCGGGCCATCGTGGCCCTGACGGAATCGGGGGCAACCCCGCTCTGGATGTCGCGCATCCGATCGGACATCCCTATCTACGCCTTCACGCGTCACGAGCCCACACGCCGCCGGGTGACGATCTACCGCGGTGTCTATCCCGTGATTTTCGACGTGACCCGCGCCACATCGACCGAGGCGCTGTACGGCGCTCTGTTCTCGCGGCTCCTCGAGCTCGATCTGGTCAAGCGCAAGGATCTCGTGATCCTGACCAAGGGGGAGCTGTCCGGAGTCCAGGGTGGCACGAATTCCATGCAGATCCTGCAGGTGGCGTAGCCTCACTCGATCGCTTTCGGGCTTCGGAGGCGCGGCGGGCGTTGTAATCTATGCGGGATGGACGCGCCCGTCGAAGCTGACAGAAAACCGCCGGCACGGCCGGCCGTCGGACTGGTGCTGACCGGCGGCGGCGCGCGCTCGGCCTACCAGGTCGGGGTTCTTCTCGCACTGACGGAGCTGCTGCCCCGCGCCCGCAATCCCTTCCCGGTCATCGTCGGGACCTCCGCCGGCGCGGTGGCCGCCTCCGTGCTCGCGGCAGAGGCGCATCACTGGCGCCGCGCCGTTTCCGGACTCGAGCGCGTCTGGGCCAATTTCCGCACGGGCCAGGTTTTCCATGTGGATCCCATGCACATGCTCCGCGCCGGCACGCACTGGCTGCTCGCGCTGCTCTCGGGCGGCCTCGTGCTCTCGCCTCCCCGGGCGCTGCTCGACAACAGTCCGCTGCGTCAGCTGCTGGCGACGCACGTGGACTGCGGGAGCATCCATCGCAGCATCACGCGTGGGCATCTGCAGGGATTCGCCCTCTGCGCAACGAGTTACGCCAGCGGACACTCGGTCGCTTTCTTCGACGGCCGCGAGTCGATTCCCGAATGGACCCGCTCGCAGCGCATGGGCAGGCGCACGGAGCTGACGCTCGATCACCTGATGGCAAGCGCCGCCATCCCGCTGCTCTTCCCGCCGATGTGCATCGGCCGAGAGTACTTCGGCGACGGCGCCATGCGCCAGCTGAACCCGCTGAGTCCCGCCATCCATCTGGGCGCCGACCGCCTGCTGATCATCGGCGTGCGGGCGCGACAGGCGGCGGGCGTGGGCGCCGGCAGCGGCACCAGCCGCACGATGCCGACTCCGGGCGAGGTGCTCGGCTACATGATCGACACGTTGTTCACGGACCAGGTCTATGGCGATCTGGAGCAGATCGAGCGCATCAATCAACTCGTGCACGAGGCGCCCTTCGCCGCGCGCGGGCTGAGGCACGTCGATACGCTGATGCTGGCACCGAGCATCGATCCGCGCGAGCTCGCGGGGCGTTACACCGCTGACATGCCCCGGAGCCTGCGCGCACTGCTGCGCGTCATCGGCGGGCGGGACGTATCGGGATATCAGCTCGCCAGCTACCTGATGTTCGAGGCAGGCTACACCCGGGCGCTCATCGAGCTCGGCTATCGCGACGCCATGGAGGCGAGGGCCGCGCTGATCGCCTTCATGAGCGGCGAGAGGTTGCCGCCCCTGATGACCGCAGCCGGAGTCGCGCAGGCGACCTGAAATGCGCTTCGTGCAGTCCTGACGGGGCCGTCTGGCCCGTCTCTGGGGCCTCGACCCTGGGATCGCCAGGCGCGGACGCCTGGCGCTGTAAATCGCTCCTGACGATTGGCCCGCCGCGCGAGCGATCCGTCGGGAGCACTCGATCCGAGTTCGCTTTTCGAAGCGTAGCGGAATCGCCTGCATCCGGGCAGCGCAATCCGCGCTCGGCGACCGTCCCTCGTGCCCGGGCAAGGGCAAAGGCCGCAGCAAGCGCGCGCTCTTCCCCGAGCTGATTCCCGCAAGGCTCCGAACATTTCGGCAACTGCGTATTTCCTTCCCTGAGGATTCTTCGATCATGGTTACCGTGATAGTGCTTTGACAACCTGTCGGCCCTACAGGTCACCGGCGCAGGAAAACCCACCATGCGATTGCTCGGCAAACTCGTGATCGTCGCGGTTCTTGCACTCGCGACGCATGTCGGCGCGGCTGACGAGCTGATGAGCCGCGCACAGGCTCTGTTCAAGCCAATTCCGCTCTCGCCGCCGGCATTGCCGGGTAATCCCAGTACGCCGGCCAAGCTCGCGCTGGGGCGCATGCTCTACTTCGACCCGAGACTATCGGCAAGCCATGCCATCAGCTGCAACTCCTGTCACAACGTGGGGCTCGGCGGCGTGGACGCAGAGGAGACGTCGATCGGCCATCGCTGGCAGCGTGGCGGCCGGAATGCTCCCACCGTGTTCAACGCGGTATTCAGCACGGCGCAGTTCTGGGACGGGCGGGCGAAGGACCTCGAAGCGCAGGCCGGCGGCCCGGTCGTGAATCCCATCGAGATGGCCTCCCCGCAGCAGCACGTCGGCCAGCAACTCGCCGCGATTCCCGGGTATGTTGCTGCATTCAAGGCCGCATTTCCGGGCGAGACGAATTCCGTGACGCTCGCGAACGCTCAGAAGGCGGTTGCCGTCTTCGAGGCGACGCTCATCACGCCCAACGCTCCTTTCGACCGATACCTGCGGGGCAACGCCTCGGCGCTCTCCGCCCAGCAGCAGCGTGGACTCCGGGCATTCATCGACAAGGGCTGTGCCGCATGCCACAAGGGCATCAACGTGGGAGGCGGCATGTATGCGCCGTTCGGCGTCGTCGAGAAGCCGGGAGCCGAGTTCCTCCCGCCCACCGATGCAGGCCGATTCAGCGTCACGAAGACAGCGACGGACAAGTACGTCTTCAAGGTGCCGACACTGCGGAACATCGACTTGACCGCCCCCTATTTCCACACCGGTCGGTCCTGGGACTTGCGCCAGGCGGTCGCCGTGATGGGGACCAGCCAGCTTGGAGCTCATCTCACCGCCGCCGAGATCGACGACATCGTGGCGTTCCTCGCGAGCCTGACGGGTGAGCAACCGAAGATCCAGTACCCGATCCTGCCGCCGAGCGTCGCCGAGACACCGCGGCCCCAGCCTTGATCATGAGGGTGGCCGAGTCATGCGCATTCCTGAAAGCCCGCCAGCAAGCATGAGCTCGGCCGGCGTCGAGAGATACGGCATCACCAGCCAGGCGTTTCACTGGATCACGGTCGGGCTGGTGATCGCATTGCTCGCGCTCGGCTGGGGTACCGACGTGGAGGCCGACCAGCCGGGCAGCTCAGCCTACATGTGGCACAGCTCGCTGGGCGTGATCGTCTTCGTCCTGGCGCTCGCACGCGTGCTCTGGCGGGTGTTCACGGCGGCGCCGGCACTGCCTGCGGGGATGCGGCGTGGTGAACGTCTGTTCGCACGGACGGTGCACGTCGCGCTCTACGCTGCGCTGTTCGCTCTACCGATCTCGGGAGGACTGGCCGCCTCCGCGGAAGGCGGATCCGTGACGTTCTTCGGAATCGCAACGCTGCCCGCGTGGGAGCCGTTGGCCGGAGTCGCACCACCTGCAGTCCGGCCGCAATCGTCGGCTCCGGAGCGCTCCGAGGAAGCGCAGGAGACCGGCGCCGAGCAGCGTGGAGAAATCTGGGAAGAGGCACACGAGGTCCTCGCGTACGCGCTCGCCGCGCTCGCGATCCTCCACACGCTGGCCGCCCTCAAGCATCACTTCATCGATCGGGACAACGTGCTCCGGTCGATGTTGCCCTTGCGCAGGCGGGAGTGACGCGTGGATTCATCGAGCTGGCGATCTTCAGCACGCGGGCACGCGCCCTCGAGCCCGGAATGGCTTCGCGCCTGATCCGCCCGCAAGCCGGGTAACACACGCCGGATCAGCCGCTACCCGCCCTTCAGGCCCGTATGGCGCGCGGTCGCGGTGGGAAATTCGGCGCCAAACTGCGCCACCAGCCGGTCGACGATGTACACGGAGCGATGCTGCCCGCCGGTGCAGCCGACCGCCACCGTGAGATATCCGCGGTTGCTCGCGACATACTCGGGAATCCGCGCACGGATGAACTGCGCGATGTCGGCGATCAGCGCCGCCACGTCGGTCTGACCCTCCAGGAAGCGGATGACCTCGGCATCGCGACCCGTGAGCCCGCGCAGCGCCGGCTCCCAGTAAGGGTTCGGAAGGGAGCGGGCGTCGAACACGAAGTCGGCGTCTCCGGGGATCCCGTGCTTGAAGCCGAACGATTCGAAGGTGAGGGACAGCCCGCCCGCGTGCGGCTCGCCGACGCGCACCTTGATGAGATCGCGCAGCGCGTGCACTCCCAGCCGCGAGGTGTCGATGACGAGATCCGCCGCGTAGACGATGGGCTCGAGAACCTGCCGCTCCAGGGTCATCGCGGCGCGCAGATCGACGTTGTGCCGGCTCATCGGGTGCTTGCGCCGAGTCTCAGCGAAACGGCGCAGCAGTTCCTCATCGCTCGCCGTCAGGAAGATGACCTCGCACTCGATCCCGCTGCGCCGCAGCTCATCAATGAGCTGCGGGGCGGTGGCGATCTCCGCG
>DASZYK010000261.1:0-3794 GCA_035545455.1 Steroidobacteraceae bacterium | reverse complement strand
GGGCGCGCTGAGTGAGCTCTCGTTGGATCCATCGGAGAGCGGCGCCTACGCCAATGGCATCAGTGACGGGGGAGTGATCGCGGGATACGAAGTGCCCGCCGGCGGAACACCGCTCCCCGGCTTCTGGACGGTCACGGGCGGCGCGATGCTGCTGCCCGGGCAGTATCAGGATTTCGCGCAGGCGGTGGCGGCCAACGACAACGGCACCATCATTGGAGACTACGCGCAGTCGGGTACGATCGCGAGCCAGCCTCTCGTCTGGACGGCTCCGGGGTACGCGCAGTCGAGCCTCCCCGGATTGCGCTGCGACCAGTGTGTGCGAATCGACGTCTCAGCAAGCGCCATCAACAACGCGGGAGTCATCGTCGGAAGCAGCTCGTACGGCATTTACAGCAATGGCGGCAACACTTACGTCTCGAGCGGCATGCATGCCGTCGAATGGCAGAACGGCGCCATCACCGACCTGGGAGGACTGCAGGGTGCCGACTACAGCGCCGCGTACGCGGTGAACGACAACGCCGATGTCGTTGGCGGCTCCCGCACGGATCCATCCTCGGGCGCTCCGACCCACGCCTTTCTCTACAGCCAGGGCGCCATGACGGACCTCGGCACGTTGGCGGGCGACTCCGGCAGCTCCGCCAACTCGATCAACGGCAGCGGCGTGATCGTGGGCGTGTCGCAAAGCGACACCGCATCCCGGGCATTCGTCTACGAGAGCGGCCACATGTACGACCTCAACTCCCTGATCGATCCGGCGAGCGGCCTCGCCGGAATCGTGAGCCTGGAGGAGGCCGTCAGCGTCAGCGCAGACGGATGGATAGCGGCGAACGGCACGGACTCGCGGGATCCGGGGGGCAAGCGGGCCTTCCTCCTGATCCCGCAATGATCGCGCGGGGCTGCGGAAATTGCTTATGGCGGCCTGAGCCCATTCGGCCGAGGATGCTCACTGCCGTCGGACCGCCAATGGAGGAGTAACCCATGTCGTTCTCCAATATCACCCGCCGCACCGCGGCGTCGATCGCGGGGGCTTTGCTGATCGCACTCGGCGGCTCCGCCCTGGCCGCCAATCCGCCGGCCGCGAGCTCCGCTCCGACCAAGGAGATGCGCGAGAAGATGGCGACCCTGCACGAGCAGATGGCGGCCTGCCTGCGCTCCGACAAGTCCGTCACCGAGTGCCGCAACGAGATGCGGCAACAGTGCCAGAGCATGATGGGAAATCAGGGCTGCATGAGAATGATGGGCTCGGGTGGAATGATGGGGATGGGCGGCGGGAGAAGGAGCGGCGGCAGGATGGGCATGGGAGGGGGAATGCAGGGCCCCATGAACTCGAGCCCGCCGGCAAGCTCGAGCCCGCCGCAATGATCCCTTCCCCTCGGGGCCCGGTGTGCATCGCGGCGCAGTAGCGCCGCTCCTCTCAGCGATGCGGCACGGCGCGCTCGAGCCATGCCTCGAGTTCCGCGCTCAGGCTCATTGCGCTTGCGAGCCTCTTCAGCCGGCGCGAGTCGAGCGAGCCGACCTCGAGATCCGATGGTGGCGCCGACATGCGGCTGCGTGGCGAATGGGAGAGATAAATCCAATGCAGCAATGCCGCCTCCGCGGTTGCGCGCCGGTAGGTGAGGCCCGATGCCAGACGATCCTCCTCTCGGCCCGCTTCCAACACGGTCTCCGGCATTCCACGGAATACGAACGTTCCGGCAGTCGCTTCCAGCTTTCCCAAGGACGGCGTCGCATAGCGCCGCGATAGCGGCACTACCGCCGTGACCCAGCCTGTGTAGTTATTCCAGACCCCCGCATCGCCGAGAACGGTCTGCAGCGAGACCACCGCGCCGGAGCGCAACCATACCGCCGCCTCGGCCAGCTGCGCCGGCGGGCTGACCAGACGATTCAGGTACAGTCCCCGGACGACCCGTTGCAGGCGATCGGCGCCGACCGCATCCTGAATCCAACGCTCCACTGTCGGATCGGAAACACCAGGGCGCACGCTCCGAGCCAGTCCGAGAATGGATTTCGTGTCGAGCACACGCAGCGCCGCAGGCTCGGCCAGAGCCAGCTCCAGGCGCGTGCTCCAGTCGCGAGGCGTCACGACCCGGCCGCCGCACTGCCGGAATCCTTCATGCAGCGCTCGAGCAACTCGAGCAATCGTACCTTCATCGCAAGGTATTGCTCCTCATCGACGTGCGCCTGGATTTCCCGCGGAAGCGCGGGCAGCACCTGATCGCGGAAGAGCGGCCAGCCCATCAGATCGAGTTTATCGCCCACTCTCAACATGAGCGTTGCACGCCCCCCGGCCCGCTCTATCGCAGCAGTGCTTGGACAGGCGCCTCGCGCGAGCAGGATCTCCAGGTCGTAGATATCCCTCGGGGCCGTACGGCGCTTGTCGATGAGGGCGACAAGCTTGTTGTCGACGAGCGCCTGCTCGTCGTACACGCTCACATACACGCGCGGCAGCGTGCGGTCGTCGATCTGAACGGGAATCTTGACGACGTGACCGAGGTCGGGCGCTCTCCGGCGCGAAACCTCGAGGGTCAGATGCAGCTCTTCGCCACTGCTCGTGCGCCCGGAGATCTTCCAGCGCGCGACGGTATCGGTCTGCTTCGGCTCCGTGATGGAAGTCTGCGTCAATCCGCTTCCTTGAAGCGCGCGAGCGACGGCGGATCTGACGGTCTTCTGCAGACTGGTCAGTGAACGCCGCGGATCATGGTCGAAGTCCAAGTCCTGCGTGTAGCGGGCACTGGCAGTCAAAACGCGCATCGCGGCACCGCCCTTCAGTACCAGGCTCGAGCTCTCCGTTCCTCGATAGAGGCACGTCAGCAATCTATGCTGCAGAACTTCCCGTACCTCTGAGAGAGTGGCCATGGCTGCTCGGGTATTTAAGTGCGATAGCATCATTATATGATGCTATCACACTTAATCAAGCGCGCCGGAGCGGGGTGTCGCGGCGGCGGAGCCGTCACGGATCTGAAACCTCGCGATCCTATGCTTCGGGTCGGGCCGCCGCACGCGGCTCGCACAACTTCACCAACGTTCACCCGAAGCTCTCGAAGGGAGGAGCTCTCATGCCCCTGCGCAATACAGCTGTGGCCGGACTCGTCGCCGGCATCATCGCCCTGACCGCCTCGGCCGTCCCCTCTTTCGCCGACTCACCGTCCCCGTGGCCGTACACCGGCGCGACCGCGGGAGAGCGCGAGCGCTCGCCGGTGCTGGTCGCCATTGGCGACATCTCCTGCCAGCCCGGCGCACCGGTCGAGGCCGAGAAGCAGAAGGACGTCTGCGACAAGACCGGCGCGGGCTATGAGGTGCGCTGGCAGGCGCAGATCGCCACGGCCGACGAGGTGGAGGCCATCAGGCCCGACCTGGTGGCGATCCTGGGAGATGAGCAGTACGAGGTGGGCCGCTTCGAGGATTTCATGGGCTCCTTCGATCACACCTATGGCGCCTTCAAGTTCCTGCACAGGCCCGCGCCCGGGAACCATGAGTTCTACAGCGAGCACGGCGAGAGCGGCGTCAAGGGCGCGGGCTACTTCGACTACTACAATGGCTACCAGGTGAATTCCACCGACGGCAGCCCCGTGACCGAGCCAGTGAGCGCCGGCGACGGCGGCGCCCCGGTCGTGCAGCCCGTGCCGCGCCAGGATGGTCAGGCGGGGCATATCGGCACGGACGGTGACGGCTGGTATTCCTACAACCTGGGCGGCTGGCACATCATCTCGCTCAATGCCGAATGCGAAGTGCAGCCGGGCGGCTGCGATCCGAGCGGTGAGTGGCTGTCGAAGGAGACCGCGTGGCTCGAGCGG
>DASZYK010000260.1:0-4356 GCA_035545455.1 Steroidobacteraceae bacterium | reverse complement strand
CGGCGGCGCGCAGCATCAATGAGACTCGTGAGTGACCCATGGGCGGGAACGTCCTCCACCGCTTGTGGCGAAGCGGCGACTTATAGCCTGTTCACCGGCCGCCGTCACGCTGGAGCGGGCCTTCGATCGCTGCGGCGACTGGATCCGACGCCGCCGGAATTTTTCATCGAATCGGGAATAGCGGAGTTCACGCGCTCGAACGTCTACTCCCAAGATGACCTCTCGTCCGCACGGTCGTGTCGGACAGCCGCGCCGCCCGGAGGCTTCGCCCAGGCCGGCGCGCCGGCAATGTTGCCACCGCACAACAGCCGCTTCCGGGACGAGGGTGATCACCGATTCAGTCTCGCCGCCCATCCAGGCGGCATTGCCATTGGGGGATTTTCCAT
Source organism: Steroidobacteraceae bacterium (assembly GCA_035545455.1). Classification (GTDB taxonomy): domain Bacteria; phylum Pseudomonadota; class Gammaproteobacteria; order Steroidobacterales; family Steroidobacteraceae; genus 13-2-20CM-66-19. The sequence goes on along the minus strand of DASZYK010000260.1, from coordinate 3,970 downwards.
GAGAGTCAAATCCAAGAAGGCGCCCCGCGGGGGCGTCCAGCAGTGCCCGCAACGGTCCCTGTCACCCACCGCGCGGCCGGCATTCCTCGGGCGGCGGACCAGGCTGGCGGGTGCCGGGCTGAACAGCGTTGCGGCCGTGGTCGCGGGAATCCTCGGCGCGAGTGGCCTCGCTGTGACGGGAAGCGCTCACGCTCAGACGGCCACCCTGCCGCCCGCCCCGACCTCAGCCCAGACGTCCCAGACGCTGCAGGAGGTGGTGGTCACCGCTACCGCCACCGCCGTCAGAAAGCTGGACGCGAGCTACAACATCGTGGCGGCCGACCGGCAGCTGATCCTGCAGTCCAACCCCCTGAGCTCGGCCGATATCCTCAAGCTCTCGCCCGGCATCTGGCCGGAAGCCTCGGGCGGCCAGACCGGCGCCAACATCGAGGTCGCGGGCTTTCCGAGCGGCGGTGACTCGCCCTTCTTCACCAACATGATCGAGGGCATGCCGCTGTACGGCACCCCGAGCCTGTCCTTCATGGACTCGAGCTCACTCTATCGCCTCGATGACACCATCGAGCGCGTCGAGGTCGTGCAGGGCGGACCGGCGGCCGTCTTCGGGCCGGGCCAGATGGGCGCGACCGCCAACTACATCCTGCGCACCGGATCCGAGACCCCGACCGGCGAGGTCAAGGCGACCTACGGCAATGAGGGCCTGTGGCGGGTCGATTCGTTCTACGGGTTCCCCATCGCGAAGGACTGGTACGGGAGCCTCGGCGGCTTTTATCGAGTGTCGAAGGGCGTCCGCTCGCCGCAGTTCCCGTCCGACCAGGGCGGACAGTTCACCGGAACCCTGAAGCACAGCCTCGATGGCGGACAGGTGACATTCTGGACGCGGGTGCTCGATGACAAGAACCAGTTCATCGTGCCGGTCCCGGTCGTCGAGGGCGGAAGCATCGGTGACCCGTCCTTCTCGGCCTACCCCGGCTTCAATGCGCTCACCGGCTCTTACGGCAGCTACGCCAACCAGAACGTCGTGGTGCCGGGACCCTTCGGCTTCGAGCCGGCGAGCCTGTCGAACGGCCGCGGCGCACAGCTCTACTACTTCGGCAGCAACTACGATCAGACGATCGGCGCATGGACGTTCCACAACGGATTCATCGCCGACGGCGGCGGACTGGATACCAATGCGTTCTTCTCCGGCGCGAACCCCAGTCCGTTGAGCTTCTATCTCTACGGCTGCAACGTGCCGGAGCCGGCCGGCTACTGCAACGGCACCACGGCGCTCAGCAACGACACCATCAACGGCGACGGCACGGCCTACCTGCCGACCCAGAACATCCAGGCGATCTACTCCACCACCGGGCTGCCGGTGTCGCTCAATCAGGACGTGATCCATCAGGGCTGGTGGTTCATCCAGAAGTCGCTGCAGAACTTCGCCGATGACTTCCGCATCAGCCGCGAGATCTTCAAGGGCAACACGCTCACCGGCGGCATCTATCTCGCAGTCTACGAGGACAACGACAAGTGGTCGCTGGGCAATCAGATGCTCATGACCAATACGCCCAACGCCACGCCGATCAATCTCAGCTACGTCCAGAACGGCGTCATCCAGTATCTGACCAGCCCGCAGGGCTTCAACTACAACGGCGGCTTCAACATTGCCGAGCATGGAAACGGCCGCAATATCGCCGGGTACTTCTCGGATTCGTGGCGGCTGGGATCATGGCTGCTCGACGCCGGCGCGCGGCTCGAGAACGTCGACATCCATCAGCGAACCTGCAATCTGAGCAACGTGCAGCTCGGCACCGCCACCGACCTGTATGACAGTGCCGTCAGCCAGTGCAACGGAACGTGGGACTACGAGCACTACGTGCGCACCCGCCCGACATTCACGGTCGGTGCGAACTACGAGTTCACCTCGAACATGAGCGCATACGTGCGTATCAACAACGGCACGCACTATGACGATTTCGACAACGGCATCCGCGGCGCGAATGGAAATTTCGGCCCGCTCGAAGTCATTCACAACTACGAGACCGGATTCAAGTTCCAGAACTCGTTCCTGTACGTCGATGTGAGCGGCTATCTGAGAAACTTCGACGGCCTGCAGACCACTCCCACCAATGCCCAGGGCATTCCCTTCCAGGGCCAGATCGTCACCTACGGAGCCACCACACACGGCATCGACTTCAACGGCTACGTGCGGCCATTCGCCGGCGCGACGCTGCGCGTGCTGGGCGACTGGATGGACGGACACTACAAGAACGCGAGCGCCTGCGTGCCGACGACCAACGGCCTCGGCCAGACTTTCTGCGCCAATTATGACGGCGCGCCGCTGCAGCGGCAGCCGAAGTTCCAGGTCCGCGTGACGCCGAGCTACGCGTTCCCGGCGAGCTGGGGCGACGTGAACCTGTGGCTGACCTACGAGTACGTCGGCCAGCGCTACGAGGACCAGACCGGGCAGCAGCCGCTGGGCAAGTACCACATGCTGGGCGGAGGCATCTCCGCCGACGTGGGCGACAACTGGGTGCTCGCCGTGCGCGGCACGAACCTGACCAACGAGATCGCGCTCACCGAGGGCAATGCACGCCGCGGCGGCGCCGAGGCGGGCATCAATGGAGTGATCCTGGCCCGGCCTTACGAGGGTCGGGAGGTCAACTTCAGCGCCGAGTACAAGTGGTAAGGGCATGAGGAAATCCCCCTCGCGCCATACGGCGCGAGGGGGATGAGCGGTGCGCATCACAGGCGTGCCGCCGCGCGAAACAGGGAAGCGCAGTCCGCAACCGGCTGCGTGCCGGCGCGTCCCGTGCGAAAATCCCCGCAGCTATTCATTCCCCCGGGGTTCAGCTCGAGTGTCCGTTCCGGCGTCCGTCCTGGAAGAGATGCGCGCCATCAGCGCGCAGCTTCAGGCCGGCCAGTTTCGCGCCGCGCACGATCGGCTCGGGAAGATCGTCGCGGCTCACCCTGCCTTCGCCGAGGCGCAGCGCCTCCTGGCCGGCACGAAGCTCGCGCTCGGTGATGCCGCGGCCGCGGAAGCGCTGCTGCGGCGCGCGCTCGAAGTCGACCCCGCGTGGACGCCGACTCTGACCACACTCGGCGAGCTGCTGCTCGCGAGCGGCCGCGGGAGTGAGGCGGAGGCGGTGCTGCAGAGCGCGCTCACGGCAGGATCGCCCGATCCGCGTGCGGCCCTGGCGCTCGCACGCTACTACAACGGCTCCGGCCGGCCGGCGCAGGCGCTCGCCGCGGCTGGTCCCTTCTGCGCGCAGGGCAGAATGGATGCGGAGCTCGCCACGCAGCACGTGCACTCGCTGATCGCCCTCGGACGCCACGCGGAGGCGATCGATTTCTACCGCCGCCTCGCCGCCGCGGCGCCGGACAATGCGGCCGCGGCGCAAGCGCTCGCCATTGCCCTCAACGCCGTGGGCCAGCACGCGGATGCCGGCCGTATTGCGAGCCGCGCCCTGTCCCGGGGCCAGAGGAGCGCCGCCCTTTATCATGCTTACGCCCGCAGCCTCATGGCGCAAGGCGACGCCGAGGGCGCGGAAGCCGCGCTGCACGACTGTCTGCGGCTCGAGCCCCGCCTCGTCGACGCGCACAACGCCCTGGCGCAGCTCGTCTGGGTGCGCAGTGGCGATCTCTCACAAGCAACGGAGCTGCTCGATCGCGCGCTGCGAACGTTCACCAATGACGATGCGCTCTGGGCGGCGAAGGCGGCCATCCTGCAGGGTGCGGGCGATGCGCGAGCGGCGCATGCCTGTCTCGCGCCGCGGGCCGAGCGAGCGCAGGCCGCCCCCGCCCTGCTCGTCAGGACCGGACTCGCGGCCCTGGAGTTCGACCCTGCCGCCGCCCGGTCGCTTGCCGAGCGCGCGCTGCGAGCCATGCCGGCCGACTCTTCCGCGCGGACGCTGCTTGCCGCCGCCGAGCTCGGTGTCGGCGAAGCGCGCTCCGCGCTCTCGCATTGTGAGGCGCTCCTCGCGCAGGCTCC
>DASZYK010000259.1:0-6171 GCA_035545455.1 Steroidobacteraceae bacterium | reverse complement strand
ACGTGACCGGCGCGCTGCACATCGGCCACGCGCTCTTCAGCACGCTCGAAGACCTGATGATCCGCTACGAGCGGATGCGCGGCAAGGCGGCACTATGGGTTCCCGGCACCGACCACGCCGGAATCGCCACCCAGATGGTGGTCGAGCGCCAGCTCGAGGCGCAGGGCCGAAAGCGCAGCGAGCTCTCGCGCGAGGCCTTCGTCGAGCGCGTCTGGGAGTGGAAGGCGCAATCGGGCGGAACGATCGCCTCGCAGATGCGCCGCCTCGGAGACTCCGTCGCCTGGTCGCGCGATCGCTTCACGATGGACGCCGGCCTGTCGCGCGCGGTGGTGGACGTGTTCGTGCGCCTCCACGAGGAAGGCCTGATCTACCGCGGCAAGCGGCTGGTCAACTGGGACCCGGTGTTGCTCACCGCGCTCTCCGACCTGGAGGTGGAAAGCGAGGAGGAGGAAGGTCATCTCTGGCATCTGCGATACCCTCTCGAGGACGGGTCGGGGTACGTCGTCGTGGCCACGACGCGGCCTGAGACAATGCTCGGCGACACCGCCGTCGCGGTGAATCCGGACGACGAACGATACAAACATCTCATCGGCAAGAGACTGCTGCTGCCGCTGGCGCAGCGCCCGATTCCCGTCATCGCCGATGCGTACGTGGATGCCTCGTTCGGCTCAGGGTGCGTGAAGATCACGCCGGCGCACGATTTCAACGACTATGAGATCGGGCTGCGCCACGGGCTCGAGCAGATCAACATCCTCACGCCCCGCGCCGCGCTCAATGACAATGTCCCGGCGCGATTCCGCGGCCTCGACCGCTTCGACGCGCGCAAGCGCGTGGTGGCGGAGCTCGAGGCGGCGGGCCTGCTCGGGAAGGTCGAGAAGCACAGGCTCATGGTCCCCCGCGGGGATCGCAGCGGTGCGGTGCTCGAGCCGCTCCTCACCGATCAGTGGTACGTCAGGATCGCGCCGCTCGCGGCGCCCGCCATCGCGGCAGTCGAGAGCGGACGCACGCGATTCGTGCCGGAGAACTGGGCCAAGACCTACTTCGAATGGATGCGCAACATCAAGGACTGGTGCGTCAGCCGTCAGCTCTGGTGGGGACATCGCATCCCCGCATGGTATGACGCGGATGGCAATGTCTACGTCGCGCGCAGCGAGGCGGAGGCGCGCAGCAAGCATCGCCTCGCCCCCGACGTCTCATTGCATCAGGACGCGGACGTACTCGACACCTGGTTCTCGTCGGCTCTCTGGCCGTTCTCCACGCTCGGATGGCCGGAGAAGACGCCCGAGCTGGCGAAGTTCTATCCGGGCACCGTGCTCGTGACGGGATTCGACATCATTTTCTTCTGGGTCGCGCGGATGATGATGATGGGCCTGAAGTTCATGAGCGACGTGCCGTTCCGTGAGGTCTACATCACCGGGCTCATCCGTGACGAGCACGGCGAGAAGATGTCGAAGTCCAAGGGCAACGTCATCGATCCGCTCGACATCGTCGACGGCATCGATCTGGAATCGCTGCTCGCCAAGCGCACCAGCGGGCTGATGCAGCCGCAGATGCGCTCGAAGATCGAGAAGGCGACACGCAAGGAGTATCCCGAGGGCATCGCGCCGCACGGCACCGATGCGCTGCGCTTCACCTTCGCCGCCCTCGCCTCTCACGGCCGCGATGTCCGCTTCGATCTCGCCCGCGTCGCCGGCTACCGCAACTTCTGCAACAAGCTGTGGAACGCCGCCCGCTTCGTCACCCTGAGCGTCGGGAACGGCTCCTCCGGCGAAGCGCCGGCGGCGGATCGCGGCGCTGATGCCGCGGAGCTTTCCGTGGCGGATCGCTGGATCCGCTCGCGCTTCGGACGCACCGTGGAAGCCGTCGAGAAGTCCCTCGCGGCCTACCGCTTCGACTACGCCGCGGCGGCGCTCTACGAGTTCACCTGGTACGAGTTCTGTGACTGGTACCTCGAGCTCACCAAGCCCGTGCTGCAGTCCGAGACCTCCTCTGCCGCCGCACGCGCCGGCACCCGCCGCACCCTGCTGGAGATTCTCGAGGCCCTGCAGCGCGCTCTGCACCCCATCATGCCCTTCATCACGGAAGAGATCTGGCAGCGCGTCGCCCCCCTCGCCGGCCGCGCCGGCCCCACGGTGATGCTCGCGCGCTATCCTGACGCCGCCGAGTTCCCCATCGACGAGGGCGCGGAGCGCGAAGTCGGCTGGCTCAAGTCGTTCATTCTGGGCGTGCGCCAGATCCGCGGCGAGATGAACATCAGCCCGTCGCGGCGCATTCCGCTCCTCTATCGCAACGCTTCCGCGCACGACGTCGAGCTCATCCAGCGCCATCGGGCCTGGCTCGAGCGCCTGGCCGGCATCGAGCCCCCGCGCGAGCTCGGTCCGGGAGAGCCGCAGCCGCAGTCCGCCATCGCGCTCGTCGGCGAGCTCACCCTCCTGGTCCCCATGACCGGTCTGATCGATGCCGCCGCCGAGGCGGAGCGCCTGGGCAAGCTGCTCGCGCGCGCCAGGTCGGACCTCGACAGGACGCGCGCGAAGCTCGCCAATGACAACTTCGTTCGCAACGCTCCCGAGGCCGTGGTCACCGGGGAGCGGGCGCGGCAGGCGGATCTCGAGCGGACCGCGGCCGGCCTCACCGCGCAACTCGACCGCGTGAAGGAGCTGCTGCGGGGCGCCCTGTGAACGCGGCCGCCGCGCCCGACCGTGATGCGGCGGCTCTGCAACGCGCGCTCGCGGCCCTGGAGTCGATCGTCCTCGGCAAGCCGCGGCAGGTGAGGCTCTGCCTCGCCTGCCTGCTGGCGCGCGGCCATCTGCTGATCGAGGACGTCCCGGGCGTCGGCAAGACCACGCTGGCGCACGCCCTGGCGCAGGTGCTGGGACTCGCCTGGCAGCGGGTGCAGTTCACCAGCGATCTGCTGCCGGCCGACATCATCGGCGTGTCGATCTTCGACCGGGCGAGCCAGCAGTTCAAATTCCGCCACGGGCCCGTCTTCACGCAGCTGCTGCTTGCCGATGAGGTGAACCGGGCGAGCCCGCGCACCCAGAGCGCGCTCCTCGAGGCCATGGAGGAGCGGCAGGTCAGCGTGGACGCCGCCACTCATCGCCTTCCCGAGCCGTTCTTCGTGGTGGCCACCCAGAATCCTCACGAGCAGCTCGGCACGTTTCCCCTGCCGGAATCGCAGCTCGACAGATTCCTGATGCGCGTGACGCTGGGCTACCCGGACGCCGCCCACGAGCGGGAGCTGCTGAGAAGCGCGGATCGGCGTGACCTGATCCCCAGCCTCGAGCCGGTGCTCGGGCCGGAGGCGGTGGTTCGCACCCAACGCCTGGCGCGCGCCACGCATGTCGCGGAGCCTCTGCTCGATTATGCGCAGCGTCTCATCGCGAGAACACGCGAGCGGCCGGATCTGAAGCTCGGGTTGTCACCGCGCGCGGGGCAGGGACTGATCCGCGCCGCCCAGGCGTGGGCCTGTCTCGCGGGACGGTCGGCGGTGCTGCCGGAGGACGTGCAGGCGGTGCTGCCGGCCGTGGTCGCGCACCGGCTCGAGCCCCGCGACACCGGGCGGCAGGACGCGCGCGGAGCTCCCGTGGGGACAGGCGTGGTGGACGAGCTGATCAGGACGGTGCCGGTTCCTGTTTAGCAGCGGCGGCGGATCCGGGCATCGGGCCGGGCCCGTGTTGTTTCGAGCAGAAGGCGTGGTTGACGCGATGGCAGCCCTTGCGAAGACTCGGGAGCGCTTGCGCAGACGAGCCGCGGAATGGGCCCGGCGCCGTCAGGGCCCCGACAGTCTGCCGCTGACCCTCGCGCGGCGGCGCCTGTACATCCTGCCGACCCGCGCCGGATTGGCCTTCGGCGCCCTGGTGCTGACGATGGTGGCGGCCGGGCTGAACTATGGCAACAGCCTCGCCCTGCTGCTCGCGTTCCTGCTCGCGGGCTTTGCTCTCGTGGCGATGCATCAGTGTCATCGCAATCTGCTCGGCCTGTCGCTGCTCGAGGCGGCCGCGGCGCCGCTCTTCGCCGGCTCGGCGGGCACCTTGCGCCTCACCCTCGGCAACGCATCGCGTGCCGCGCGCTACGGCGTACAGGTCGCAGTAGCCGATGAGGCCGCGGTGACGCTGGATCTGCCGCTCGGCGGCCGCGGACAGGCCGAGCTGCCGATTCGCGCGGGAAGGCGGGGCGTGCAGCGCATCGATCGGCTGCGCGTCAGCAGCGCGCATCCCTTCGGCCTGTTCCGAGTCTGGACCTGGGTTCACGCGCCCATCGAGGCGCTCGTCTATCCGCGGCCCGCCGGCCGGCTGCCCTTTCCGGACGACAGCGGCGCGAGGCACGGCACCCGCGCGCGCGCCGTCGGTGGCGTGGACGAGTGGCTCGGCTTGCGCCCGTTCCGCGACGGCGACTCTCCACGGCAGGTCGCGTGGAAGGCCTATGCCCGCGAGGCGCCGCTGCTCGTCAAGGAATACGGCGCCGCCGGCTCGCGTCTGCGCATGCTGTCATTCGATGATGCCGGACATCCGGACGTCGAATCGCGCCTCGCGCAGCTCGCGCGTTGGATCGTCGATGCGGAGGCGGGCGGGGATCTGTACGGGCTGGAGCTGCCTGGCCGGCGCATCGCGGCGAGCCGCGGGTCCGACCATCGCCATCGATGCCTGTCGGCGCTCGCGCTTTACGACACATGAGCAGCGCGCGCGCACTGCCGGCGGCGCCGCGCTCTCCCCTGCTGTGGGTCTGCGCGGTGAGCGCGGCCGCGATCCTGCTGCACGCGATGCAGGTCGCCGCCTGGATCACGATCACCGCCCTTGCGCTCGTCGGCTGGCGGCTCGCGGCCGCCTTCGGCGCACTGCGGCTGCCCGGGGGCGCGGTTCGGGTCGCGCTGGGGCTCTCCCTCGTGGCGGCGGTGTTCGCGCAGTTCCACACGCTCAACGGCCTCGCACCCGGCACCGCGATGCTCATGCTGATGGCGGCGATCAAGCTGCTCGAGACACGCAGCCGGCGCGATCAGTACGTCGTGATCGGCGGCGCGCTCTTTCTTCTGCTCGCGGGTTGCCTCGACCGGCAGCAGCTCGCGTGGGTGCCGCTCTACGGGCTCGAGGCGCTGTTGTGTTGCTCGGCGCTCGCCGTGGTCGCCTATACTCCCGCTGCGGATGAGCGAGCCTTCCCGGCTCCGGCCGGCCTCGCGACATGGGAGGCCGTCGCGCTGGCGGGGCGCACACTGCTTTACGCCGCGCCCCTCGCCGTCCTGCTGTTTCTCTTCTTCCCGCGGCTGCCGGGGCATTTCTGGGCGGTGACCGGCGACGATGCAGTGACCGGGCTCGGAGATACGCTGACTCCGGGAAGCATCACGCGGCTGACCGCCTCATACGGCATCGCCTTCCGAGTGCGCTTCCGCGGCAGATTACCGCCGCCCGAGGAGCGCTACTGGCGTGGGCCCGTGATGCACGATTTCGACGGCGCGACATGGACGGCCGGGCGGTACTCGTCGCTCGGCGCACAGCGGCTCGACTGCCTCTCCAGCCCCTACCGCTACCGTGTCGACCTGGAGCCGACGTTCAGGCCCTGGTGGCTGGCCCTCGACAGGGTGATGCGCTCGCCGGGCGCCGGCGTTCGTTATACGGACGACTACCAGCTGATTGCGGCGCAACCGGTATCCCGCTCGATGAGCTATGACGCGGTCTCGTGCGCGCACACCCGCTCGCTTGCGCCGCTCTCCCCGGGGGCGCGGCTCGAGGACACGCGGCTTCCCGCCGGGCAGAATCCCCGCACGCTCGAGCTGGCCTCGAGGCTGCGCCGCCGCGCCGTCTCGGACGCCGCATTCGTCGACGCGGCGCTCGCCTTCCTGCGTACGGGAGGATTTACCTACTCACTCACGCCGCCGCCCCTGGGACCGAACCCCGTCGATGACTTTCTCTTCGACACCCGCGCCGGCTTCTGCGGGCACTACGCTTCGGCGTTCGTCGACCTCATGCGAGCCGGAGGCGTCCCCGCGCGCGTGGTCACGGGTTATCTCGGCGGTCAATGGAACCCTTATGACCACACGCTGATCGTGCGCCAGTCGGACGCGCACGCCTGGGCGGAAGTCTGGCTGGACGGGCGCGGCTGGACGCGGGTGGATCCCACCGCGGTGGTCGCGCCCGAGAGGCTGTACCGCGGCATTCTCGATCTGCTGCCGAACGCGGT
>DASZYK010000258.1:0-2186 GCA_035545455.1 Steroidobacteraceae bacterium | reverse complement strand
AAGGCGCGCCGCTTCACGCTGCTGCTCTGCGCCGTGCTGGTCACGCCGCTGCCGCTCGCTCTGCACGTTGGCGGAGCCTGGGTCTCGGTCGCGCTCCTCAGCCTGACACTCGCCGCGCACCAGGGCTTCTCGGTCAACCTGTTCGCCCTCACGACCGATGTGACCCCGAGCTCGCGGGTAGGCACGGTCATCAGCATCGCCGCTCTCTGCGGCAATCTCGCGGGCACTTTCCTGCTGAAGGCCACCGGCTGGCTGCTCGGCAACGGCTATGGCTACGGCCCGCTGTTCGCGCTCGTGGCGGTCTCGTACCTGCTCGCGTTCGGCTGGCTGCGGCTGCTGCTTCCGCGGGCTTCCGCCAGCGGATTGCGGGCGGCGCTCCAGCCCGGGCATCACCCGTAAAGCGACTCGAGCAGCCGTCGAGTCTGCTCACGGCCCCCCGGCATCCCGTTTCCCCGCGCCCGGGAGCCAACCGGGCTCGCGGGCGTGCGCAGCGCTGTTGGCAAACCACGCGTCGAGACTCTCCGGCACTGGCTGCCGTGCCACGAGACCGAGCTTGGAGCGGCGCCAGAGCACATCCTCGGCGCTGCGCGCCCATTCCGCCGCGCGCAGATACTCGAGCTCCGCCTCGAAGAGCCGCGGCGCGATCTTGGCACCGAGGTCCTCGATGCGCCGCGCGTTGCCGAGGATGCGCTCGATCCTGGTGCCGTACGCGCGGCACATCCGGCGAATCATCGCGGCGGGCGCGAATGCGTATCGCAAAGCTTGCGCGAGCGTGAAGCGCTCCAGATCGCCTCCCGGGAGATCCCCGCCGGGCAGGAGAGCTGCGCGGGTCCAGGGGACATCCTTCAGCCGCATTCGCGGCAACAGATCCGCGAGCGCATGCTCGGCGAGGCGCCGGTAGGTCGTCAGTTTCCCGCCGAATATAGACAAAATCGGCGCGCCGTCCGTCGGCGCATCGAGATCGAACACGTAGTCGCGAGTGACGGTCGATGCGCTCAAATCGCCGTCATCGTAAAGCGGCCGCACTCCGGAGTACCGCCACGCCACCTGAGGCGGGCTCACGGTGGTGCGGAAGTAGTCAGTGGTGACGCGGCAGAGGTATGCGACCTCCTCGTCGCTGGCGCGTACCGACCCGGGATCGCCGCCGTACGGGACGTCCGTGGTGCCGACGAGAGTGAAATCCCCTTCGAAGGGGATCGCAAAGACGACGCGGCCATCGCCGCTTTGAAAAGTGTAGGCGTGCTCGCCGGCATACACCCGCGGTACGACAATGTGGCTTCCTTTGACCAGCCTCACTCCCCTGCGGCGCGGCGCGCCGGCGCGCTCGAGCACTTGCTCCACCCAGGGGCCGGCCGCATTCACCAGCGCGCGGGCTCGCACGGATCGCCGCTCGGCCCGCTCGGACTCGAGCTCGATCCGCCACAGTTGTGACTCGCGATGCGCCCCAAGGAAGCTCCAGCCGACGGCGATCGCCGCACCGCGCTCGCGCGCATCGAGCGCGTTGAGCACCACCAGCCGGGCGTCGTCGGCCCAGCAATCCGAATATTCGAACGCAACCTGGAACCGCTCACGCAGTGGGTCGAGCGCCGCATCACGGCCGCGACGCAGGGTGCGCGTCGGCGGAAGCCGCTTGCGGCCGCCGATGTGGTCATAGATGAAGAGCCCCGTGCGCAGCACCCACGAAGGCCGCAGTCCGCTGTGAACCGGGAGTACGAACCGCAGCGGCCGCACGACGTGTGGCGCCGCGCGCCAGATGACCTCCCGCTCGCTCAGGCTCTCGCGCACGAGGCGAAACTCCCCTTGCTCGAGATAGCGCAGCCCTCCATGGATGAGCTTCGAGGACGCCGAGGAGGTCGCGCCGGCGAGATCGTGGCGCTCGAGCAGGAGGACCTCGAGACCCCGTCCGGCCGCATCGCGTGCGATACCAACACCGTTTATCCCGCCGCCGACCACCACCAGGTCGAAGAGGCCGCAATCCGGGCGCCGCGCATCGGCTTGCCGCATCTGGGTCGCGCTCATCCGGGTGTGTCAGTTCTGAGTGAGACCGGCGTCGACCACGAAATTCGCACCGGTGCAGCCGGCGCTCTCGTCCGAGCCGAGGAAGAGGACGAGGCGCGCGACGTGCTCAGGCGTCAGCCGGAACTTCAGGGCCTGCAGGGAGATGAATTCCGCATCCGCCTGCGGCG
>DASZYK010000257.1:0-7034 GCA_035545455.1 Steroidobacteraceae bacterium | reverse complement strand
AATCTACGGACATTACGAGCACCAGATGAACGAGCTCAGTGACATCAGGCAGCAGCTTCGGCTGCTGTCGAGCGAGGATCAGGAGAATCTGCTCGCATGGCTGCACGACTGCGTTGCGCTCGAGGCGCCCCGCAATTTCGTGGCGGAAGCTCATCCTGCATATGCAGACCGGGAATTGCGCCTGATGACCGTGGAGCAGTACTTCGAGCTCGAGGAGACGGCCGCGCTGCGGCACGAATACATCAACGGCGTTTTGTACGCCATGGCGGGCGCCACGGTGGCGCACAACCGGATCACGTTCCAGCTTGCGACTGCCCTGTCGAGCCGGCTGGGCGGCGGAGCGTGCAGGGTGTTTCTCAACGACCTGAAGCTCAGGCTGGAGCTCGGAGGGGACGAGATCTTCTACTACCCCGACGTGATGGTGGCGTGCGATCCCGCGGACTGGGGAAGAAATTTCATCCGCAATCCGCGGCTGGTGGCGGAGGTGCTGTCACCCTCCACGCAGCACATCGATTGCCGCGAGAAGGCGCTCAACTATCACCGGGCCGGGAGCATCGAGGAGTATCTCGTGATCTCTCAGACGGAAAGACGCGTTCTGGTTCACCGCCGCGCGGACCGCTGGCAGCTCGACACGGTGTGCGCTGCCGAGGCGACCATCGAGCTGCGCTCGCTCGGCATGTCCATCCCAGTGGCGGAGATCTACGGCGATGCTCTCTCCTGAATGACTCGGCTATCTCTCAACCCGCGGGGAGCATGCGGTCCACGTCGATTCCGAGCTGGGCGCGCAGCTCGAGCCGCCCCTTGGGCAACACCTCCACCGCGCGAGTCTCCCGGCCGCGCCGCAGCCAGCCGGATGCGCAGAGCACGCTCAGGAGCTCGACCCCGAGCGGGCCGGCGACGTGATGCTGCCGCTCCGTCCAGTCCAGGCATTGCCGCGCCAGGCCGCCGCGCGGCGGCTTGATGCCGCGCAGGTCGACGCCGAGGCGGACGAGCCATTCCGATCCCGTGGGGGTCACATCGAGTCGCTTCCCGTCGGCGGGCCGGAGATATCCCCGATCCACGAGCGCACGGGTCAGCGCCACGCCGACCAGGCCGGCGAGGTGATCGTAGCAGCTGCGGCAGAACCGCAGGCGCTGCGCTTCGGGGCTCAGCGCCCTGCGGCGGATCTGCGTCTCCGGCCGGATCGCCGCCAGGTGCTCGAGCGCCTGCGCCACGTGCGAGCCCGCCAGCCGGTAGTATCGATGCCTCCCGTCGACCTCGACCGCGACCAGGCCTCCGGCGAGCAGCTTCGCGAGATGAGAGCTTGCCGTCTGCGCGGTGATCCGCGCCGCATAAGCCAGCTCGCCCGCAGGCAATGCCCGCCCGTCGAGCAGCGCCGTGAGCATCACGGCGCGCGCGGGGTCCGCCAGCAGGAACGCCGTGCCCGAGAAGCCGGGGAGCTCGGGACGCCCTTGTTCGACCATGGGCTTACGCTACCACCGGCCGTCCACGGAGGCTTCGACACCGGTCGAAAGGTCATTGGCCGCCCTCCGGACTGACTCGGCTCCCTGCGATCAGGGCGGGGGCGTCCCGGTCAGCGCTGCAGCGAGGCCACGGTCGCCTCGACCCACTCCTGGATCTCGCGGTTGACCTCGCGGATGTCGCGCCCGCCCGGCGCGACGGGCGGGCCGATCACGACCCGGATCGTTCCCGGCTTCTTGAGCAGGCCGCGCCTGGGCCAGTAGCGGCCCGCATTGTGCGCGACCGGCACGACGAGCTTGCCGGTCTCCGCCGCGAGGAGCGTGCCGCTGACGCCGTAGCGGCGCGTCTCGCCGGGCGGCATGCGCGTGCCTTCCGGAAACACCATCACCCAGTCGCCCTCCTCGAGGCGCTGCCGGCCCTGGGCAACGACCTGCGCGACCGCCGAATGACCCGACTTGCGGTCGATGGCGATGGCGTGAAGCTGACGGATTCCCCATCCGACCACCGGTATCCACAGCAGCTCACGCTTCAACACCCAGACCTGCCGCGGGAAGACCACATTCATCGCGATCGTCTCCCACGACGAGGAATGCTTCCATAGCGCGATGTGATTGCCGGCGGGCAGCCGCTCCGCGCCCTCGACCTGGAAATCGAGCCGGCAGACCCATTTCAGGGTCTTGAGCAAGACCGCGGCCCAGAGCCGCGCCAGCACGAACCGGTGCCGGAACGGCAGGAACAGGCAGGCGACGACGAAGAAGATCGCGTAGCAGAACGTCCAGACGAAGAGGAATGTCGTGAAGACGATCGAGGCGATGAGCTGCATGGCCGCCCGCCGCTCAGCCCGGCAGTCGCGACAGGTCGGCAACGCCCGCGAACAGGTCACGCATCTGCGCCATGAGCGCCAGACGGTTGGCGCGCAGCCTGGGGTCCTCGTCCATGACCATGACCTGATCGAAGAATGCATCCACGACCGGACGAAGCTGCGCCAGCAGCGTGAGCGAGCTGGCGTAATCCTTGCGAGCGGTCGCGGACGCCACGCCTTCCCGCCGGCCGCGCATGGCCTCGAACAGATCCCGCTCCGCCTGGGCCTGCAGGGTTTCGGTGTCGACGTCAGCCGGGGCGCTCTCACCTGCCTTGCGCAGGATGTTGGCGACGCGCTTGTTGGCGGCTGTCAGGCTCGCCGCCTCGGGCAGAGCCAGGAACGCGCTGAGCGCGCGCAGACGGGCATCGAAGTCGAGCGGTGATGCCGGCCGTGTCGCAAGCACGGCATCGAACATTTCCGTGGTGATGGCGTCCGAGGGGGCCGCACTCTCGAGGTAGTACGCGCGCAGCCGCTCGAGCACGTAGTCGTAGACCTCGTCCGCCACGCTCCGCGTCGCGGGCGCCGGAGCGGGCTTGCCCGCCGCGGCCGCGGCTTTCTCCATGTCTTCGCGCACCAGCGCGACGGCACGGGTCAGAAGTTGCGCCAGGTCGAGATCGAGGCGCTTCTCGATCGCCATCCGGATGACCCCGATCGCCGCCCGGCGCAGGCCGAACGGATCCTTCGTGCCCGTGGGCTTCTCTCCGATCGCGAATATGGCGGCCAGCGTGTCCAGCTTGTCGGCCAGAGCCAGCGTGATGCCGGTGTCCGTCGCCGGCAACTCATCGCCGGCGCCGCGCGGCTGATAGTGCTCACGGATTGCGATCGCGACTTCCGGCTCCTCTCCGTCGGCGAGGGCGTAATAGGTGCCCATGATGCCCTGCAGCTCCGGGAACTCGCCGACCATGGCCGTCAGGAGATCGCATTTGCAGAGCTCCGCCGCGCGCTGCGCGCGCGCGACCGCCGCGCCGGGATCGCGGGAGCCGGATTGACCGCGTGCCTGCGCAATCTCGACGGCCAGGGCCCCGATGCGCCGCGCCTTGTCGCCGAGCGATCCGAGCTTCGCCTGGAAGGTGACTTTCCCCAACCCCTCGGCCCGCGCGGACAGCGGCGACTTGCGGTCCTGCTCCCAGAAGAACGCCGCGTCCGCGAGCCGCGGCAGCACGACCCGCTGGTTGCCTTCCACGACTTTCGCGGGATCGCGGCTCTCGATGTTGGCCACTGCGATGAAGCATGGCAGCAACCGGCCGTCGGATCCTTCCACCGGGAAATAACGCTGGTGATCCTCCAGCGTGGAGATCAGCACCTCTCGGGGCAGCGAGAGAAATCGCTCCTCGAAGCGGCCGGCGAGCGGCACCGGCCATTCGACGAGCGCCGTGACCTCGTCGAGCAGCGCGTCGCTCATGAGCGCGCGTCCGCCCAGGCCGGCCGCCACGGCCTCGACCCGCTCGCGCACCAGTGCGCGGCGCGCCTCGAAGTCCGCAATGACATGGCCGCGATCGCGCAGCGCCCGCTCGTAAGCCGCAGGACTCGACAGGCGCAGCGGTTTCGGCGCGTGAAAGCGGTGACCCCGTGTCAGATTGCCCGATGGCGTGTCGAGGAGGGATGCCGGCACGACTTCCCTGCCATACAGCATCGCCACCCAATGAACGGGCCGGACGAACTGCGCCTCGCCCGCGCCCCAGCGCATCCGCCGCGGGATCGGCAGCGCGTCGAGCGCGCTCTGCACGAGTCCGGGCAGCAGCTCCACCGCCGGAGCGCCGGGTCTGACACCCACGTAATAAAGGAATGTTCCTTTGCTCTCCTCACGGCGCTGCAGCTCGTCCACGGAGGTCCTGCAGCTGGCCGCGAATGCCTGCGCCGCGCGCGTCGGCAGACCCTCTGCATCAAAAGCCGCATTCACCGGCGGTCCGCGCCTTTCGATTCTCTGGTCGGGCTGGTGCGCTGCCAGGCGTCGAACGAGCACCGCCAGCCGGCGCGGCGTGGCGAACGATCTCAGTTCCCCATGCCGCAGACCCGCCTTGGCCAGTCCGGAGGCGAGCTCGCCGGAGAAAGACCGCTCCAGGAGGCGCAATGCCTTCGGCGGCAGCTCTTCGGTGCCGATCTCGACCAGGAAATCGCGCTTCCCGGCGCTCATGCGCCCGCCCTCGCACCGGTCCCGACGCTTTCCGGCTGCGGGGCCGCATCCGGGCCGTCTTCGCTGCGCGACGGGCCCTGGCGGGCAAGCAGCGGAAATCCCAGCGCCTGGCGGCTCTCGTAATAGGCCCGCGCCACTCCTCCCGCGAGCGCGCGCATGCGCAGGATGTAACGCTGGCGCTCCGTCACCGAGATCGCGCGCCGCGCGTCGAGGAGATTGAACGTGTGGGAAGCCTTCAGCACCCGCTCATAGGCGGGAAGCGCCAACCCGCTTTCCAGCAATTCTCCGCAGGCCCGCTCGTGATCGTCGAAATGGCGGAACAGCGTCGCGACGTCGGCCAGCTCGAAGTTGTACCGCGACTGCTCGACCTCGTTCTGATGGAATACGTCCCCGTAGGTGACTCTGCCCAGCGGGCCGTCGGTCCAGATGATGTCGTAGATGCTCTCCACACCCTGCAGGTACATCGCCAGGCGCTCGAGACCGTAGGTGATCTCGCCGGTCACGGGCCGGCAGTCGAGGCCGCCGACCTGTTGGAAGTAGGTGAACTGCGTGATCTCCATCCCGTTCAGCCAGACTTCCCAGCCGAGTCCCCACGCGCCGAGCGTCGGTGACTCCCAGTTGTCCTCGACGAACCGCACGTCATGCACCAGGGGATCGAAGCCGAGCGCCCGCAGGCTGCCGAGATACTGGTCCAGGATGTCGAGCGGCGAGGGCTTGATGACCACCTGGAACTGATAGTAGTGCTGCAGCCTGAAGGGGTTCTCGCCGTAGCGGCCGTCGGCCGGGCGCCGCGACGGCTGCACGTACGCGGCACTCCAGGGCTCCGGCCCGATGGACCTGAGGAAAGTCGCGGTATGGAAGGTGCCGGCTCCCACCTCCATGTCGTAGGGCTGCAGCACGACACAGCCGCGCTCCGACCAGTAGCGCTGCAGGGCGAAGATCAACTCCTGGAAAGTGCGCGGTGCGGTGCCGGTTCTCATGGATCGGGACGGTTGCAAAAGAGCCGGCGAGTATAGCCCGCAGGAACCCGCCCAGCGGCACCCTGGCGGCTGCACCAAAACCAGGCGACCACGGCCGCGCGGCGGCCGATGGCGGCCAGATATTCGCACTACCATGGTGCGAAAGCTCGGCCGGATGCACTATACTGGTGCATCTGAGCGCTCCATGCGCAGCTAAGTCCTTGATCTACCGAGCAGCAGGAGCTGGCACAGCGCCTGCACTACCAGAGCGCACCGCCACTGCCCCGGGTGACCGCCAGGCTCTCGAGATCGCACCGCGGGGGCTCGAGCCCCGCGCGGCGGGCACCACTCTTTTTCCGGAGGAGATATGACACCGACCGATGTGCTGAAGCTGATCAAAGAAAAAGAAATCAAGTTCGCGGACCTGAGATTCACCGATACGCGCGGCAAGGAGCAGCACGTGACCATTCCGGCGCGCCTCGTCGACGAGGACCTGTTCCGCGACGGCAAGATGTTCGACGGCTCCTCCATCGCCGGATGGAAGGGCATCAACGAGTCCGACATGATCCTCATGCCGGAGGCCAATACGGCCGTCATCGATCCGTTCTTCGAGGACGCGACGATCAACATCCGCTGCGATGTCATCGAGCCGGCCACCATGCAGGGCTACGAGCGCGATCCGCGCTCGCTGGCCAAGCGCGCCGAGGCCTATCTGAGGTCGACGGGCATCGCCGACAACGCGCTCTTCGGGCCGGAGAACGAGTTCTTCATCTTCGACAGCGTGCGCTACGGCAACGACATGCGCGGCTGCTTCTATGCCATCGACTCCGTACAGGGCGCATGGAGCTCGGGCACGGAGTACACCGAGGGCAACCGCGGCCACCGGCCGGGCATCAAGGGCGGCTACTTCCCCGTGCCGCCGGTCGACGCCTTCCAGGACATCCGCTCGGCGATGTGTCTGGCCCTCGAGGAGCTGGGTCTGAAGGTCGAAGTGCATCACCACGAAGTCGCCACCGGCGGCCAGAGCGAGATCGGTGTCGGCGCCGGCACGCTCGTGCAGAAGGCCGACCAGGTGCAGATCCTGAAGTACGCGGTGCTCAACGTGGCCCACCGCTACGGCAAGACCGCCACCTTCATGCCGAAGCCGCTCGTCGGCGACAACGGCAGCGGCATGCACGTGCACCAGTCGCTGCAGAAGGAGGGCAAGGCGCTCTTCGCAGGCGACAAGTACGGCGGGCTTTCGGATCTCGCCCTCTACTACATCGGCGGCATCATCAAGCATGCGCGCGCGCTCAACGCCTTCACCAACGCTGGAACCAACAGCTACAAGCGTCTGGTGCCCGGGTTCGAGGCGCCCGTGATGCTCGCGTACTCCGCGCGCAACCGCTCGGCCTCCATCCGCATTCCGTGGGTATCCAACCCGAAGGCCCGCCGCATCGAGGTGCGCTTCCCCGACTCCAGCGCGAATCCCTACTTCGCGTTCGCGGCCATGATGATGGCGGGTCTCGACGGCATCCAGAACAAGATCCACCCCGGCGATCCCGCCGACAAGGATCTCTACGATCTCGAGCCGGAGGAGGCCAGGCACATCCCCACGGTCTGCCACTCGCTAGACATG
>DASZYK010000256.1:0-2726 GCA_035545455.1 Steroidobacteraceae bacterium | reverse complement strand
CAACTGTACGCCCCGGGCCGTCATCAACATCAACCGCGACAGCATGGCGCGGTTCGGATTCTCGCCTCCGACGAGGGTATTCGAAGCCGCGGGCGCCGGCGCCTGTCTCATCACGGACGAGTGGCAGGGCATCGAGACCTTTCTCGAGCCGGGGCGGGAGGTGCTGGTGGCGCGCGACGGAGCCGAGGTGGCCGCGATCACGGGAGGGCTGACCGCGGCCCGTGCCGCGCGGATCGGGCGCGCGGCGCTGCGGAGAGTGCTGGCGGAGCATACGTACGCGCACCGGGCGCGCGAAGTCGAGCGAGTCCTGCTCTCCGGCGCGAGGGAGGCGGCGGCGTGAGCGAGCGCGCGCTCGATATTCTCGTCTTCGGGCTGTCGATCACCTCTGCCTGGGGCAACGGCCACGCCACGACCTACCGCGCGCTGCTGCGCGCGCTGACGGAGAGAGGGCACAGCGTGCGCTTCTTCGAGCGCGACATGCCCTGGTACGCGAAGCATCGCGACCTTCCGGACCCGCCGTACGCGCGGACGGTGCTCTACTCGAGCCTGGAGGAGCTGCAGGAGCGGCTCGGGGACGAGATCCATGCGGACCTCGTCGTGATCGGCTCCTACGTCCCCGAGGCGGTGCGCCTCGCGGAATGGGTCCTGCCCCGCGCCACGGGATTGACCGCCTTTTACGACATCGACACGCCCGTCACCGTGGCGCAGCTCGAGAGGGGCGAGTGCGAGTATCTGAGCTCCGATCTCGTGCCGCGCTTCGATCTTTATCTGTCCTTCGCGGGCGGGCCGATTCTCGAGCGGCTGCGGACGCGATTCGGCGCGCAGCGTCCGCGTGCGCTCTACTGCAGCGTGGACCCGCGTGACTACTTCCCGGTCCGCATGGCGAGGCGCTACCGCCTGGGCTATCTGGGCACCTACAGCCCCGATCGCCAGCCGGCACTCGAGCGGCTGCTGATCGAGCCCGCGAGGCGCCTGCCGCGGGCGCGCTTCTGCGTGGCGGGCGCCCAGTATCCGCGTGCCATCGATTGGCCCAGAAACGTCGTCCGGGTCGAGCACCTGGCGCCGGCGGCCCACCGGGATTTTTACAACAGCCAGCGGTTCACGCTCAACATCACGCGCGCGCACATGGTGGCGAACGGTTACGCCCCGAGCGTGAGGCTCTTCGAGGCCGCAGCCTGCGAGGTGCCGATCATCACCGACGAGTGGCCCGGGCTCGAGGAGCTCTTCATTCCCGGCCGCGAGGTGCTCGTTGCGAGGACGACGCGTGATGCGCTGCGGTTCCTCGATGGCCTGGACGCGCAGCAGGCAGACGATGTCGCGCTCCGGGCGCGCGAGCGGGTGCTGCGGGCCCACACTGCGACGGTGCGCGCCATGGAGTTGGAGCGGCACGTCGCCGAGGCGCGGGCGCGCCTCGACGTCCTGGAGGTGCGCGCGTTTGCGGCACGCGCGTCCAGAGCGGCCGAGAGGATTCTATGAGCGACATCGGGACGACCCGACACGTCCATGGACGCCTGGAGAGCACCTCGCTCGGCGAGACCGCCGGCGGCAACCTGACGAAGGTGCAGCGCGCCCTCCGCGACGAGGTCGTCAGGATGGGGCCCTGGTTCCACAACCTGCACCTGCCGGACGGTACGCAGACGGCGCCGCGCCACCTGCTGGGAGACTTTCCGGCGGTGAAGTGGCGGCAGATCGCGCCATGGCTGGCGATGGACCTGACGGGCTGCCGCGCGCTCGACGTCGGCTGCAACGCCGGCTTCTACAGCTTCGAGCTCGCGCGGCGCGGCGCAGAGGTCACCGCCATCGACGTCGAGCCGCGCTACCTCGAGCAGGCCCGCTGGGCGGCGCGCCAGTTCGGGCTGGAATCCCGGCTCACCTTCCGGCGGGCATCGGTCTACGAGCTCGCTGCCGCGAGGGAGCATTTCGATCTCGTGTGCTTCCTCGGGGTGCTGTATCACCTGCGTCATCCGCTCCTCGCGCTCGATGTGGTGCGCGGGGTGACCCGCGGCAGGATGCTCCTGCAAACCCTCACCACGCCGGGCGAGGAAGTGCTGACGCCGCCGGTCTCGATCTCGCTCGACGAGCGCGAGCTGATGCGCGAGCCCGGCTGGCCCGCCATGGCCTTCATCGAGGGCGAGCTCGAGGAGGACCCGACCAACTGGTGGGCGCCCAATCATGCCTGCGTGGAAGCGCTGGTGCGCGCCGCGGGGTTCCGCGTCGTCGCGCGCCCGGGACACGAGATCTACATCTGCGAGCCCGAGCCGCGCGAGCCGCGCCGCAACGCGCAGCTGCGGCGGGCGGAGCTCGCGACCATCTTCCAACAGGCCGCATCGCGGCCGGGAGGACCCCCGTGAGGCATCCTGCCATTCATATTGCGCCGCCGCGAGGGCGGCTGGGTGTGATGCTGGTCGGACTCGGCGCCGTGAGCACGACCTTCATGGCCGGCGTCATGGCCGTGCGCAAGGGCCTGCAGCAGCCTTACGGCTCGCTCACGCAGATGGGCACGGTCCGGCTCGGCAAGCGCGCCGAGCGCCGCGTTCCGCTCATCCGCGAGCTCGTGCCGCTCGCCGGGCTCGAGGATCTGGAGTTCGGCGCGTGGGACATTTTTCCGGACGACGGATATCAGGCAGCCGCTCACGCGGGTGTGCTGGACGGCGCGCTGCTCGAGCGGCTGCGTGGGGATCTGCAGGCCGTCAAGCCGTGGCCGGCCGTGTTCGACCCCGGGGTCG
>DASZYK010000255.1:0-22562 GCA_035545455.1 Steroidobacteraceae bacterium | reverse complement strand
GCGAGCACATCGGCTGGCGGCTGGGGGAAGCGCGGTGAGCGGGCCTCCGGGCGCGAGCGTGGAGCCTGATGCGGCGGCGGCAATCGCGCCGGCGGCGGGAGCGGCGCTCATGGCGCGGCGCTTCCGCGGTTTTCTGCCGATCGTGGTTGACATCGAGACGGGCGGTTTCAACGCGGACACGGACGCTCTGCTGGAGATCGCCGCGGTGGTCATCGACATGGACGGTGACGGCGTGTTGAGTCGCGGCGCGACCCACGGCTTCCACGTCAAGCCCTTCGAAGGCGCGAGGCTCGATCCCGCGTCGTTGTCCGTCACCGGCATCGACCCTTTTCATCCGCTGCGCCCGGCGCTGCCCGAGCGCGACGCGCTGCAGCGCGTCTTTCGCGAGATTCGCCACTCCATACGCGCATACGACTGCCGGCGCGCGATCCTGGTGGGGCACAACGCGGCGTTCGATCTCGGCTTTCTCAATGCCGCGGTGAAGCGGGCGGACGTGAAGCGCAACCCGTTCCATCCGTTTTCCTGCTTCGATACCGCGACCCTCGCGGGCGCGGCGCTCGGACAGACCGTGCTGGCGAAGGCGGTGACCGTCGCGGGACTCGCGTGGGATCCGAGCTCGGCGCACTCGGCCGTCTACGACGCCGAGCGCACCGCGGAGCTCTTCTGCCTCATCTGCAATCGCTTTCGCGAGAGCTTTCTCGAGGCCGAGGCGCGGGCGCGGGAGCTGGGGTGGGTGAGCGCGACGGCGGAGGACGCCTGATGCGCGAACGGCGCTCCTGGCGGCAGGGCACCCCGCCCCGGGACTCGGGTCTCCCGAGTCGGCTCGGCGCTTACTTGACCGCGCCGGCCTCGGCGAGCAGCTTCTTCAGCTCCCCGCTCTGATACATCTCCAGGGCGATGTCGCAGCCGCCGATCAGCTCGCTGTTGACGTAGAGCTGCGGGTAGGTCGGCCAGTTGGAATAGCGCTTCAGCGCCTCGCGCATCTCCGGCTCCTCGAAGATGTTGACGTGCTTGAATTCCGCGCCGAGCGCACGCAGGGCCGCCACCGTCTGCGCGGAGAAGCCGCACTGCGGGAAGTCCGGCGTGCCCTTCATGAACAACACCACGGGGCTGGAGCCGAGCTCGGCTTTGATTCTCTCGACCACGTCCATCCAAGTCACCTCTTCAATTGTTCGCGCCGCCTCTCGAGCTCCGCGACCAGCTGCCACTGCTGCGCGGCGGTCATGGATGTCCACCGGCCGATCTCATCGCCGGTCCGCAGGCACCCGAAACAGTACCCCTGCTCGTCGAGCGAGCAGATCCGGGTACAGGGGGATCGGGGGCGGTCCCACTCGGCGCGTGCTTCGGACATCCGGCGTCATTATGGGGCCGCGGCGGCGATGTTCAAACCCCCGCCATGCTAGCCTGCGCACATGACCGCGACTGCGCCACTCTCCGTCCAGGATCTCACCCCCCCGGCGGACCTGCCGGACCAGGTGGCTGCCGCGCTGCGGGAGGACATCGGCAGCGGCGATGTCACGGCGCAGCTCGTACCCGAGAGCCAGCGGGTCCGGGGCCGGGTCGTCACCCGTGAGCATGCCGTCCTCTGCGGCCGGCCCTGGGCGGAAGAGACCTTCCGCCGCCTGGACGCGGGCATTCGGCTCACCTGGCGCGCGCAGGACGGTGATCACGTCGAGAAGGGAGCGGTGATCTTCGAGATCGACGGGCCTGCGCGGCCGATCCTCACCGGCGAGCGCACCGCCCTCAACTTCCTGCAGCTGCTCTCCGCCACCGCGACCGAGGCGAGCCGCTTCGTGGCCGCGGTCGCCGGCACGGGCTGTGCCGTGCTCGACACCCGCAAGACCCTCCCGGGCCTGCGCAGCGCCCAGAAGTACGCGGTGCGCTGCGGCGGCGGGCGCAATCACCGGCTCGGGCTCTACGATATGGTGCTCATCAAGGAGAACCACATCGCCGCCGCGGGCTCCATCGCAGCGGCGATTGCGGCCGCGCGGCGGGTGGCCCCGGGCGTCAAGGTGGAGGTCGAAGTCGAGTCGCTGCAGGAGCTCGAGCAGGCGCTGCGGGCAGGCCCCGACATCGTATTGCTCGATGAATTCAGTCTCGCCGACCTCGCGGCCGCCGTATCCCTCAACCGCGCGCGCGGCAAGCCGGTCGCTCTCGAGGCCTCAGGCAGCGTGAGTCTCGAGACGGTGCGCGCCATTGCCGCGACCGGTGTCGACTTCGTGTCGGCCGGCGGCCTGACGAAGAACGTGCGCGCCGTCGACCTGTCGATGCGCCTGGATTTTTAGGTTTATTGGCGCAAATCGCTCCCGGCGATTTGCGCGGCCGGCCCAATGACTCCTTCGACCCCGCGGCCCAGGGAACGGCCCTGGGCCGCTCGATGACCTGCTTTCGATCACGCAGGTTGAGGGGCGCCGAGCTTGCTTTCCAGATGTCGGGCGAGCTCGGCGATGGTCGGATAATCGAACAGCTCAGTCAGGTCCACCTGCCCCGGATACTCGCGGTCGATCTGCTCGTGGATCTCGATCAGCTTCAGGGAGCTCGCCCCGAGCTCGAAGAGGTTGTCGTTGACGTCCATGCGCTTGCCGCCGAGGGCCGCATCGCAGATGGTCCGCAGCTTCTCCTCGATCTCGCTCCGTGAGGCCGTTTCCGGGCCGCGCTGCGCTTCGCGGAGCGTGGCGAGCGCCCTGAGCTCCTCGCCGAACTCGCCGTCGAGGTAGCTCTGCTCGAGAAGGTGCCGCTGGATCTTGCCGCTCGTCGTCTTCGGAATGCGCCTGACCGGCACCGCCTCGGCGACCTCGAGGCCGGTCTGCTCGTTGATGAGCCGCGCGGCCCGGGTGGCGAGCGGCAGGAAATCCTCCATCGAGCCGCGGTGCAGAATGAAGAGCATCAGCTGCTCGACCTCGGCGCCGGGCGGCCGGACGCCCGCGGCCACCACTTTGCCGAGCTCCAGCCCCTCGATGCGCTGCGCGATCGCCTCGAGATCGTGCGGATAATAGTTCTGGCCGTTGACGAAGATGATCTCCTTCGCCCTCCCGGAGACGTAGAGATCGCCCTCGTGAATGAGCGCGAGATCGCCGGTGCGCAGCCAGCCGTCGGCGGTGAAGGCGGCGGCGTTGACCTCCGGGCTCTCGAAATATCCACGGGTGACATTGTCGCCGCGCATGTGGAGATGTCCGATCCGCCCTTCGGGCAGCGGGCGGTCCTCGTCGTCTGCGATGCGCACGCTGCAATGGGGAATCGCGCGACCCTCGGACACCAGCCGCACCGCATCGCGCGCGCCTTCGTCCACGAGCTCCACGGGGCTCCCCACCCCGAGCCGATGCCGGTTGAGCGCGATCGTGCGCATCGGCGCTCCGGGAGGCGGAAAGCTCACGGCGAGCGACGCTTCCGCCAGTCCATAGACGGGATACATCGCATTGCGCGCGAGCCGCGCCGGCGCGAGCCGCGTCAGGAACTCCTCGCAAAGCTCCACCGAGATCGGCTCCGCGCCGTTGAAGATGAGCTTGACGCTCGAGAGGTCCAGCCCTTCGATCGGGCGATCGCCGAGCACCTTGAGGTAATGCTTGTAGCCGAAGTTCGGCGAGCAGAGGATGCTGGCGCGAATGCGGCTCGCGAGCGTCAGCCAGAGGAGCGGCCGCCGGATGAAGAGCTCCGTCGGCATGAGATGCGCATGCACCCGGCTGTAGAACATGATGAGGTGGAACCCGATCAGCCCCATGTCATGCGTGAGCGGCATCCACGAGAGGCTGATGTCCTCCTGCGAGAACCGCGCGGCTTCGATGACGCCGCGCGCATTGGCGATGATGTTGCCGTGGGTCAGCACCACGCCCTTGGGCTCGCTGGTCGAGCCCGATGAGAACTGGATGAAGGCGGTGTCGTCCGGCCGCGCCCGATACGGCTGGCCGGCGCGCGAGATGTCGTCGAGATCGTCGACCAGGAAGGCGCGCGAGCGCAGCTGCTCGAAGGTCTGCGACTCCCCCGCCTGCTGCGCGAACGCGCCGAGACGATCGAGCGAGCGGCGCTCCGTGTAGATGAAAGGCTTGCCGAGCTTGCGGGCGATGCGCAGGAGCTTGTGCCGGTGCTCGTCGCTGATGCCGAGCGCGACCGGCACCGGCACGATGCCGCCGAGCAAGGCGGCCCAGAAAGCATCGATGAACTGCTCGTTGCTGCCGAGAAAGAGGATCAGCTTGTCGCCGCGGCGCGCGCCGAGGCGCTGCAGGTGATACAGGATGCCGAGCGCGCGCGCGTGCAGCTCCTCGTAGCTGACGTCGTGGACGTCGTGCTCCCCTTCCAGGTACGTGATCTTGCCCGGATGGGCGCGGTTGGCCTCGATGAGCTCGGCCAGGGTCGTGGCGTTCGTCGTCGGGTTCGACATCAGCGGCGTTCCAGCCTCATGTGCAGTGGATGACGGGTGCGAAGGTTGATCTGCGCCTCGAGCTCGATCGGCCTGTCGGGCACGTGGACCAGCCGGAAACGGCGCGCGACGCGGTGCAGGTGCATCAGCATCTCGTAGAGCGCGAAGGTCTCGCCGATGCAGTGGCGCGGGCCGGCCGCGAACGGCATGTACGCGAAGCGCGGGCGCTCGGACTCGTGGTCCGGCGCGAAGCGCTCCGGAGAGAACGTATCCGGGTCCTTCCAGTACCGCGGGTGACGATGCAGCAGATAGAGCGGCAGCAGCACGTTGGCACCCGCCGGAATCTCGTACCCGGACAGCACATCGGGCTGCACCGTGCGCCGCGACAGGAGCCACCCCGGCGGATAGAGCCGCAGCGCCTCGTTGATCACCTGTTGGGTGTAGGCCAGCTGCTCCATCTGCGCCAGGCTCGGCGCGGACTCGTCCGGCGCGGCATCGAGCTCGGCATGGAGCCGCGCTTCGACCTGCGGATGTTGCGACAGCAGGTACCAGGTCCAGTTGAGCCCGCTCGCCGTGGTCTCATGGCCGGCGACGACGAGAGTCAGAATCTCGTCGATGAGCTGGCGCTCGGGCATCGGCTCGCCGCTGTCCTTGTCGCGGGCGCCCATGAGCATGGCGACGTAGTCGAGGTGCTCTGCTTTCTCCCGGCGCCGGCGCTCGATCAGCCCGGCGACGAGCTTGGTGAGGGAGCGGAACTTGAAGGCGAACTGCAGGTTGCGCCCCTGCTCCTTCGTGACCACGTCGAAGGGGTTGCCGCCGAGCTCCGCCGACATGCGCTCGAGGTCGCGGCCGAAGATGGCGCGCAGAACGATGTCCAGCGTGAGCGAGCTCATCTCGTCGGTGAGGTTCACCGGCTCTCCCCGGCGGGCCAGGGCCTCCCAGCGCTCGAGCAGCTGCGAGTTCGCCGTGCCGATGACCTCGGCGAACTGGGTGATGACGCGCCGGTGAAAGAGCGGCTGCATCATGTAGCGCTGGCGGGTCCAGAGCTCGCCCTCGCTGGTCATGATGCCCTTGCCGAGCAGGATCCTCACCCGGTCGAGGCCCAGCCCCTTCGTATAGTTGCGATGGTTCGAGACCAGCACCCGCTTGACGTCGTCCGGATGGTGGATGACGTACGTATGGGACTGCCGCGCCGGCACATAGACGCGGTAGATGTCCCCGTGAAGGGCGAAGAGCTCGATCATCCGCTCCAGCGAGTCGTCCGTGGAGCCGATATCGAATTGAAGCGCCGCCTCCGGCGGCTGGGCCTGCGTCGTTGCGGGTCTGCTCATGGGAACTCCGGATTATAGTAAATTGGCCGATTCCGCATGGGAGTGGTTGCAGAGTGACATCCGAGCCGGACGGCGGCGGCCTGCGAAATACCTTCTATCGCAAGGTCACGCGCTCGGGCCGCAGCATGACGCCCGCGCGGCGCCTCCTTTACCGGGTGGCGGCGCCGCTCGGCATCGGCATCATCCGCGCATGGTGGCTGACCTGCCGCGTGGTCGCGGTGCGCGGCGCCCCGCATCTCGAGGAAGCGCTCGCCAGGGCGCCGTCGCTCATCCCCTGCTACTGGCACCAGCACCAGCTCTTCTGCGCGAAGTACCTGCTCGAGCAGCGCTCGCGGCTCAGGATCGGCTGGCTCATCAGCCCCTCGGTCGACGGCGAGCTCGGCGCGATGATGGTCCGGCGCGCCGGCGCACACGCCATCCGCGGCTCATCCACCCATACCGGCGCGCGCGCGCTGCGCGACTATTACCAGGCCCTCGTCAAGGAGGACATCTCCCCGGTCATCACGCCCGACGGTCCGCGGGGCCCCCGCTTCAAGTTCAAGCCCGGCGCCATTCTCCTCGCGCAGATGTCCGGCCGCCCCATCCTGCCGATGGCGTATGCCGCCTCGCACGCCTGGCGGGTGAAGTGGGACCGCTTCGTGATTCCGGTACCGTTCTCGCGGATAGCCATCGCCATCGGACCGCCCCGATACGTGCCGCGCGCCATGGATGCGGCGGCGCTCGAGCGGATCCAGGGGGAGATGGAGCAGGAGCTGCGGCGCACGTACGAGCTCGCCAGAGACGCACTCGGGTGACCCGCCCGTCTCACCAGCTCACCGAAGTTTCGACTGCGTCACATCTTCGCGTTCCCGGTCAGGCATTCTGTCAAGTCGCGAACCCCTGGACGAACAGCACGTTAGCTTGTGTTCCTGAGCAGGTGTGCGAGAATCATCCGTAACTCGTTAGAAGATCGCAGCCGGAAGCGCTCCACAAGCTGCACGACGGCCGCCCTCGGGGCCGCAGCCCTGGGGTAGGCTGCAAACTAACGGTCGGGAGGTTACCGGTCCCATGTCGAGTCTGCCGCCGGACAAGCCAGCGGATTTCACCGCTTCGGACATTCTTTCGGCGGACGCCTGGAGCGGCAAGGCGCCGAGGCCCGCCATCGGCGTCGACGTGGCCTGCACCAAGATCGCGGTCGATTTCCAGAACATGCGCAAGGAAGGCGTCGCCGACTGCCTGCGCCGCAATCTCGAGCTCCTGCGCGAGGCGAGCGCCACCGATTGCGCCTTTCTCCTGGTACTGCGGCCGGACGAGCCTGTCATCGAGGACGTCCAGCTCGCGCGGGGCGCTTTCGCGCAATGCCGGCCGGAGGGCCTCCAGGGCACGAGTCTCGAGTCCTTCCCCTGGCTCAAGGGACGCATGGATCACCTTCGCCTCTCGGAGCTGCGCGACACCGCGGCGCCGCGGCGGGAGCAGACCGCGGAGGCGCAGCGATTCTCCGATCTGCACATCGGGTCGGTGCTGCTGGTCGCCCTGCGCGTGCAGGGAAAGCCGGCGGGCCTCCTCGGCCTGGCGCATACCCTGCCGCGCGGCGCCTGGGACGTGAATCTGCAACTCCTGATGAAGCTCATCGGGACCAGCCTCGCCACCGGCCTCGAGCGCATCCGCATCGAGGCGCGGCTCGCCAAGCTCGAGGAGCGCACCAACCTCTCGCAGGCGGCGGCCAACGACGGGCTCTGGGACTTCGACGTCGAGAGCAACGAGGTCTACTTCTCGCCTCGCTGGAAGGCGATGCTGGGCTACGGTGATGAGGACATGCGCGGGTCGCCCGACTGGAGCAGCCTGGTGCACCCCGATGACCTCGCGCGGGTGCAGACGGCCATTCGCGACCATGTGGACGGCAAGACGCCGATCTTCGAGAGCACGCACCGCATGCGCCATCGCAATGGCGAGTGGCGCTGGGTCATCAGCCGCGCGACCGCGCGCGTCGACAAGCATGGCCGGCTGCTGCGCCTGGTGGGCGTCGAGCTCGACATCACGGAGCGAAAGCTCTACGAGGAGGCGCTCTTCCGCGAGAAGGAGAGCGCGCAGATCACCCTGCAGTCGATCGGCGACGGCGTCGTCACGACCGACGCCAGCTCGGTGATCGACTACATCAATCCGGTGGCGGAGTCCCTGACGGGCTGGCGCCTGGAGGATGCGATGGGCCGGCCGGTGGAGGAGATCTTCCGCGCCTTCCACGAGGAGACCTGCGAGCCGCTCGAGAACCCGCTCACCGTCTCGATCCGCCGGATCCGGCCGATCAAGTCGGTGCGGCCGATGCTGCTCATCCGCCGCGACGGCAACGAGCTCTACGTCGAGAGCACCGCCGCTCCCATCCGCGACGGCCAGGGCCGGGTCTCGGGCGGCGTGTTGGTCTTCCACGATGTCACCGAGGCGCGCGAGCTCAACCGGCGCCTCTCCTATCATGCGAGCCATGACCTCCTCACCGGGCTCGTCAATCGCCGCGAGTTCGAGAGCCGCCTCGAGCGCGCGCTGAAGAGCGCCAAGGCGCGCGAGGCCTCGTACGCGCTCTGCTACCTCGACATCGACCAGTTCAAGATCGTCAACGACACCTGCGGGCACAGTGCGGGCGATGCGCTCCTCGGACAGGTGGGCGCGCTCCTCAAATCCAAGGTCCGCTGGCGCGATACGCTGTCGCGCCTAGGCGGCGATGAGTTCGGCATCCTTCTCGAGGCCTGCTCGCTCGATGAGGCGATGCGCACGGCCGAGGCGCTGCGCGAGAGCGTGCGCAACTTCCGCTTCACGTGGGAGGACCGGGTGTTCCGGCTGGGCGCGAGCGTCGGCGTGGTCCCGATCACGGCCGACAACGAGGATGTCGCCTCCATTCTGTCGGCCGCCGACAGTGCCTGCACGGCGGCGAAGGAAGGCGGCCGCAACCGCGTGCACAGCTTCGCCGAGAACGACATGGAGCTGATGCGCCGCCGGCGCGAGATGCAGTGGGCGGCGCGCATCAACGCCGCTCTGGAGGAGGGCCGGTTCGAGCTGCACCGCATGGCCATCCAGCCGCTGCAGCGGGTCGACGTCGGCGCGCACTACGAGCTGCTGCTGCGCCTGAAGGACGAGTCCGGCCGCATCGTGGCCCCCAACGACTTCATCGCGGCGGCGGAGCGCTACGGCATCACCCCGGCGATCGACCGCTGGGTGATCGAGAACGCCTTCCGCTGGCTCGTGTCCGAGGCCGATGAGCGCGAGAAGCTCGCGCTCTGCTCGATCAACCTCTCCGGCCAGAGCCTCGGCGATGACAAGTTCCTGCCCTTCGTCATCGACCAGTTCCACAAGAGCGGCCTCGACGGCTCGAAGATCTGCTTCGAGATCACCGAGACCGCGGCCGTCGCGAGCTTCTCGCAGGCGAACCGCTTCATTCAGTCGCTGAAGGAGCTGGGCTGCAAGTTCGCTCTCGATGACTTCGGCACCGGCCTTTCCTCCTTCGGCTACCTCAAGCACTTCCCGGTCGACTATCTGAAGATCGACGGCAGCTTCGTGCGCGAGATCCTGCGCGACCCGATCGACCGGGAGATGGTCCGCTCCATCAACGAGATCGGCCACCTCACCGGCAAGCAGACCATCGCCGAATTCGCCGAGAACGCCGAGATCATCCAGATGCTGACCAGCCTGGGGGTCGACTTCGCCCAGGGCTACGGCGTCGCCCAGCCCCAGCGGGTGCTCAAGGCCGCGGTCGCCTGAGCGGCCCAGGTGAGGCGATCTGCCGCCTCTTGCCGCTATAATGGGGCTTATGGACTCGAACGGAGCCCTGGCTTCTGAATCCGTATCGGCGCGCTGCGAGCAGCGCCTGGCCGACTGCGGAATCCGGCCTACCGCGCAGCGCCTGCGCATCGCCTCGCTCCTGCTCTCCGCCCCGCAGCACCTCTCCGCGGAGCAGATCCTGGCCAATCTCCGCTCCGCCGGCGCCCGGGTGTCGAAGGCCACCGTGTACAACACCCTGAATCTCTTCGCGTCCCACGGCCTCATCCGCCTGCTCTCCGTCGACGGCACCCGGGCCTGGTTCGACTCGAACGTCGATGCCCACTACCATTTCCACGACACCTCGAGCGGGGCCCTGATCGACGTACCGGTCCCGGAGGTCGAGTTCAGCCGCCTGCCCCCCGCCCCGCCCGGGACGGAAGTGGCGGGAATCGACCTGGTCATCCGCCTGCGCAAGAAGGCTTCTTAGCGCCTCCGGGAGGCGGTTCGCCCGGGGCCGGGGAGTAAACGCACCATGTTCATGTATCACGGTTTCCACGGCTTCCCCGGGTTCTGGCTGATCGGGGCGATCATCGCGATCATCCCCTTCTGGCGAATCTGTGACCGCGCGGGCCTCTCCCCGTGGCTGAGCCTCCTGTTGCTGATCCCGCTCGCCAATATCATCTTCGTGTACTACGTGGCCTTCGCCGAGTGGCCGTCCCAGCGCGGCGGCACGGGAAGCGCGCCCCCCGGCTTCGGCCCCGGCGCCGGCACGGGTCCCGGCCCTACCCCGACCTGAGCCAGGCGAGCTCCTCGCCGTCGGGGTGACGGAACGAGCGTCACCCGATAGAATTCGCCGCCCCGGCGCCGGGATAGCTCAGCTGGTAGAGCAGCGCATTCGTAATGCGCGGGTCGTAGGTTCGAATCCTATTCCCGGCACCACTAAATCGAGGGTACGTTCCGATCACATCGGTAACGGATTAGTCCGGTCCATGCAGGGTAGTTGTCGCTTGTGACTCTTCCTTGATCTGCCGGGCCAAGCTCACGAGCCACGCCTGTTCGAGGACCGAGCGAAGGGCATCCACGGCTCTGAGTTCCATCTCTTTCACTGACTTCGCCATTTTCAGCATTTGCTGAAAGCGCCTGTTTCAGTGAAATCTGTCAAGGCTCAGCCGCCCGACAAATCGGCCGCTTGACAAGCAAGTATCTACTTGCCTATCTTAAAAGCAAGTGAATACTTGCGTTTTCGGAGCATGATAGAGCGCGACCACGCCGACCTGCTGTTCAAGGCCCTGGCCGATCCCAGCCGGCGGAAGCTGCTGGACCTGCTGCATTCGCATGATGGCCGCACGCTCAACGAGCTGTGCGAGCACCTGGATATGACGCGGCAGGGCGTGACACAGCATCTGGACGTGCTCGAGGCGGCGAACCTGGTTGCCACCGTGCGCCAGGGCCGCGAGAAGCTGCACTTCCTGAATCCGGTGCCGCTCCAGGAGATCTACGAACGCTGGATTGCCAAGTTCGAAAAGCCGCGCCTGAAGGCGCTCGCCGACCTGAAACGACGACTGGAGAAAGACGATGGCTAGATCGACCTTTGTCTACGTGACGTACATCCGCACCACGCCGGAGAAGCTGTGGTCAGCATTGACCGATGCGGAGTTCATGAAACAGTACTGGTTCGGCACTCACTGCGAAAGCCGATGGACGGCGGGATCCCCGTGGAAGATGGTGTACCCGGATGGCCGCATCACCGACGCCGGCGAGATCGTCGAGGCCGAGCCGCCGCGGCGATTGGTGATCCGCTGGCAGAACCAGTTCCGTCCCGAGCTCAAGGCCGAAGGCGACTCGCTCTGCACGATGGAACTGGAGTCCCTTGGAACGGCGGTCAAGCTCTCCATCACCCACACCAGCGAGCATGACCACTCGAAATTGATCGAGGCGGTGTCCGGCGGCTGGCCGAAGGTCATCTCGAACCTCAAGTCGCTGCTCGAGACCGGCTCCATCGCTCTGAAGGATCCCTATCCGGCCGAGAGCGCCCACGCCGGAAGGAAGTAGCCATGCCAGAGGCCAGCAACCACGGCAAAGATCGGCGGATCGGGCAACCCCGAGCGTGCATGGCCCGCGCCGAGTCGGCTAACAGGACGAACAGACTCGCCATGGCATGCACGCTGAGCATTGCCCTCGCGGTACTGGCGCTCGCCGGTAGGGTGCGCGCCGACGCTGCGCCGCTGACGGCTGGCACGGTGAGGAATATCGTACTCGTGCATGGCGCTCTCATCGATGGTTCGGGGTGGCGGGGCGTCTATGACATCCTTACAAAGGACGGATATCACGTCAGCATCGTTCAAGAGCCCCTCACGGGTCTCGCCGAGGATGTCGCGGCGACACAGCGTGTCATCGACCAACAGCATGGGCCGGTTCTGCTCGTGGGTCAAAGCTATGGGGGCACCATAATCACGGTTGCCGGCGCTGATCCCAGGGTGCGAGCGCTGGTCTACGTTGCGGCGCTGCAGCCGGACGTAGGCGAGACGACCAACGAGCTTGCCGCCTCGATGCCGGGCACGGTGCCGGCCCGCGATCTGAAGACGACCCGGGACGGGTTCGTTTTCGTCGACCCGACGAAATTCGCAGCCGACGTTGCGTTCGATCTGCCCCGCCCGCAAGCCGAGTTCATGGCGAACTCACAGGTACCGGTGGCGGCCGCCGCATTCGACGCGCCAGTGACGGTCGCGGCGTGGCGCGAAAAGCCGAGCTACGGGATCATCGCCTCGGAAGATCGCGAGCTCAATCCCAAGCTCGCACGATGGATGTACACGCGCTCAGGAGCGAAGATAACGGTGATCAAGGCCGGGCATCTGGTCTACATCTCCCACCCGCGCGCAGTTGCGAGCGTCATCGAACGAGCGGCCCGCTCCATCAGGGGGAATACGACCAAACCTCGATGAGAGACCTTCGCATCGCGCCGCTCGACGGCGTCACCAGGCGCCTCGGGCGCAAGAGCGGCCCTCAGGACTTGGGCGCCACCGCCCGCTCCGCGCGTCTGCTCGCGCCGCGATACCGATAGATGGTCAAGACCACTCCCACCAGCAGAAAGACGCCCGCCAGAAGCAGGTCGCCACGCTGAAATTCGCGGTAGGCCATGACGATCCAGAACAGGAACAGGACAAAGGTGACTGCTACAGGCATTTCTCGACTCCCAGCCAGCGGTGTCGTCCGACTCGCACCCCGCAACGGCTCACCGGCCGCCGCGCGAAGGCCTGCCCGGGATCATGCCGGCCCCGGCCTGCCCGATCTGTGATCCCGGACCACCGTTGCGCGTTTGTCGCGCCACGACATTGAGACGTGGTCCACACTTTCGCGTGCGCTAGGTATTTGTCCGCATCGGCAGGACTCGCCGGCCCGCGTTCAATGTTGGTTGTTACGTCCGGATCGACAGGACACCTTCAATGGAACTCAGCTCGGACCAGGAGAACTTGCAGCCGCAGACGGCCGGCTCTCATTCTCACCCTCGCGAACCGACCTTCACCATCTTTGCCGATCGCTACGGACCGGCGGCAGAGCTGGCAGGATTGCGGCAAAGCTTCACGGCGGCAGCCGTGTCGCACGCCATTTCGGTCGACCGCCGGCACGGCATCATCACGCTCGTTCCGCAAGGCACCACCCTGCGCGTGGGCAGCGAGGCCGATGAATACGTGCGCATACGGGTCGTCGAGCGGTCGATGGGATATGTCGGCATGATGGTCTGCTCATCCGATGGGATGGTGTCGTGGCGGGCAGCCGCCACGCGCGACCTGCCGGCGCAGGTTGCCTAGCCCGCACTGAAGGCGTCGTTGTCGCTTACGCCAGCTCGCGGGTAAGGAACGTCCGAAGCCCGATGGATGACACGCGCGCCTGCGGCCGCCCGCGGTGAAATGGCTCCGCGCACCCCGCATTCGATATTCCGTCGATCCTACGCCGCTGCCGTCTGCAGCTGGATCGCCCGCAGGCTCGGCCGCGTGAGGCAGAGAAGCGCCACGGTGCTGAGCGCGAGCCCGGCGCCGACGAAGAGCTCGCTCAGGGAGATCACGTTCAGCAAACCGCCCGCCACGGCAGCCGCGAGCGGCGCAAGCCCGAGGAAGGTGAACATGACGATGCTCATCGTGCGGCCCATCATCGCCTGCGGTACGCGCCGCTGCAGCCAGGTGACGATCGCGACCTGCACGGTGCCGGCGAAAAGACCCGCCAGGACGAGCAGCGCCGCGCCGGGCAGCACTGAATGCACCCCGCTCAGCGCCGCGAGCGCAAGTCCGGCGGCGGCATCCAGGCCCAACACCATCAGGCCCACACGGCCACGCACCAGACGCGTGACCGATGTCGACAGTATGCTTCCCAACAGCATGCCCGTGCCGTTCGCCGTCATCAGCCAGCCGAACGCCGCCGCGCCTTCGCTGAGGCGCGTCTTGGCGAAAAGCGGCAGGCCGACCTGGAGCGGACCCATCACGAGCACGGAGACGAACGCCATGTAGGCGATGAACGAGCGGAGCTGGACGTCCTGCCAGAGCGTGCGGATTCCCTCGATGACCTGGGCGAGGACACCACCGGCCGGCGCGCGGGAGTCGCGGTCGCTCGGGATGCGGATCGCCAGCAGCGAGGCCACCGAGAAGAGGAAGCTCACCGCGTCGACGACGAACGCGAGCCCCGTGCCATGCGCTTCAGCGCCGGCCCCGGCGGCCGGTGCCGCGTGGCTCCCGGCGGTGACGAGCAGGCCGGCCAGCGCCGGTCCGATCAGGAGGCTGAGCTGGCGCATGCCCATCATGATGGAGTTCGCCGCCTGCAGCTGCGCCGGCGCCAGGAGCTGCGGCAGGATGGCCCCGCCCGCGGGATAGGCGAAAGCCGTGCACAGGCCGATGGCGAAGGCCAACACGTAGACCACCCACATGTGAATGCTTCCGGCAAGCACCAGCGCGGCGAGCACCCCCGTCAACACGGCATTGGCGCCGCGCGCGGCGAGGAGGACCCGCCGCGGGGACATGCGGTCGACGATGGCGCCGCCGAACAGCATGAAGGCGGCCCGTGGCAGCGCCATGACCGCCAGGACCAGACCCAGTTGGGCCGGGCTGCCCGTGAGCTGCAGCACCAGCCACGGCAGGGCCACGATCGTGAATTGATCGCCGATGAAGGAAATCGAGCTGCCGCCGAAGAGCAGGCGGAATTCGCGATTGGCGAAAGGCGAGGAGCCGCGCGGCGAGTCCATGTCCCCTCCCCGGAGCCGGGGCCAGTGCTGTACGGCATAGATTACCCGATCTGCAACCCCCGCAATGGGGTCCCTGGCGACCGCTCGCCGAGCCGCAGCCGCAGTCAGATGAGCGGCGCCGGGGGAACCCTCCCCTCCCCCAGGCATTCGTACGCAGAGTCTGGTCTTCGGGAGGTATTTCATGATGCGATTCGCTACACGACGTTTCATCGTTCCGATCTCGGCCGCGATAGCCGCCGTGGGTTTGGCGGGCGCTGTCCCGGCCCTTGCGGCTCAAAGCGACAGCGGCGCGAGCTCGATGCCGGGCCCGCAGAGCGATGCGGCGCGCTCCGCTCAGGACCGGGTCGGCGACGCGATGAAGCTGGTGCAGCAGATGAAGCAGAATCCCTCGCTCGCGGCCGTGTTGGCGCGGGCCAGGGGCATTTTCATCATTCCGCACTACGGCAAGGGCGGCTTCATCGTGGGCGGCCAGGGCGGCGGCGGCGTGGTTCTCGCCAAGCACGCCACCGGTTGGAGCTCCCCGGCGTTCTACAGCCTGAGCGGCGGCAGCATCGGCGCGCAGGCGGGCGGCGAGGGCGGCGCGGTCGCCATGATTCTCATGACGGAGAAGGCCGTCAGCCGCTTCGAGAACTCGAGCAGCGGCTGGTCACTGAACGGCAATGCGGGCCTCACGGTGGTGAACTGGTCGGGCAAGACCCAGGCCAACACCAACCGCGGCGACGTGATCCTGTGGAGCAACACGAAGGGCCTCTACGGCGGCCTCACCGCCAGCGTGACCCACATCTCGCCCGACACGAAGATGGACCACGCCTACTACCAGCGGCCGGTGACCTCGGGTGAGATTCTGGCCGGCACCGTCACCAATCCCAACGCCGACCCGCTGCGCAATGCGCTCGCCTCGCGGGTGGCTTCGTCGCAATGACGACTTGCGGCGGCAATGATTGCGAGGGGTCGGCTCAGGGACCCGAGCCGACTCCGCGCAGCGCTCTGAAGGCGAGATCCGCGGTCCGCCCGTACACTGCCGCCTGCCAGGCGGCGCTGTCGTTGTAAAAGGCTTCCCGCATCTGGCGGCGGATCCGGGCGGCCGCCTGCGGATCGCCCGCGCCGTACGTGTGCAGCCAGTGGTCGGCGCGAAGCGCGGTCAACACGTCCATGATCGGCCGCGTGCCGAACTCCAGCCCGATGAAAGTCAGCTCCAGCTCCGGCCGCACGCGCTCGATGCCGCGCGCCATGGTCCCCGTCAGCCGCGCGGACACGGACTCGCCCGCCGACAGGTCCCGCACGTCACGCCCGTACCACGACAATGCCCGCTCGCGGGCCCCCGCATCGCCGGCGTCGAGAATCGGCTCGCCATACGCGGGCGGCCCGAGTCCCGTGTGCAGATCGAGCACCGCGAGCCTGCGCACCGTCGCGGGCAGCTCTTCGCGCAGGACCCGTGACAGCATCCGCGCCGACCAGGTGTCTCGCTCTCCTCCGTAGAACAATCCACCGGGCCTCGTGTACTGGCCACCGGACACTGCCGACTGCAGAGCCGCCATGCCGTGCTGCTGGCCGTATGCCGCCAACGACGCGTCGGCGGCGCGCCGGGGCTCACCTTCCCATTGCCTCGGCACCAGCCAATCGTGCAGCCGCTCATACGCTTCCGAGGGCGGCAGCGGCTGCGAGAAATCGACGAAGTTGCGGTTGAGGTCGACACCGTCCTCGGTGACGCGCCGCAGCCACGCGAACCCGAAGGGGTTGATGGCATGCAGCAGCAGGAGACAGCAGGACGCCGGCAGCGCCTCGTGCAAACGGTCCTCGAGAAGCCCAACGAGGCACCCGGAGCCCGCGAGGCCCTCGACACCGTGAGTCCCGGCAATGACGAGGAGCGCGCTCTGCGCGTCCGCAGCGCCAAGGCGCGCCGTGTCGAGAGTCAGCCTCTCGCCGTCCGGGCCGTGGTGATCGGGCAGCAGATAGCTCACCGTCGCTGCCGCGGCGCGCTGCGCGGCCGATCGGAACCGCTCGCGCGCGGATGCGTAGTCGGCGCTGAAGTACTCGGCTATGGTCATGGGACGGGCCTCCACCTGCCAGCCCGGGCTGGCGGCCGCATCCTGCCATAGGTACCCTGCGCGCACCATGTTGCACCCAGCTCCCTCCCAGAGGCCGGCGGACGGCTCGGGCTCCACTGCGCCGGCCGGCGGCACGGCCGCGTCCCCCGCGGCGCCCTCCATGCCCCGGTCGGCATGGTGGGTTCGGCTGCTGTCGCGCGTGCCGTTTCCGGTGCTGTATCTGCTCGCCGACTTTCTCGGGTGGCTGGCGTTCCGCGTGTTTCCCTATCGCGACGAAGTCGTGCGCGAGAACCTCTCGCAATGCTTCCCGGGGCTCGATCAGACCCGGATGGCCGAGATCCGCCGCCGCTATTACAGCGGCTTCGCCGAGGTGCTGGTCGAGGTCGTCAAGTCGGCGACGCTCCCGCCCGGAGAGATCAGGAGGCGCGTGCGCGTGGTCGGCATCGAGGAGGCCCGGGCGCTCCTCTCGGCGGGCCAATCGGTGCTGCTCGCGGCGGCACACCAGTGCAACTGGGAGTGGATGCTCCTCGCCCTGTCGCTGGAGCTCGGTTTTCCGCTCGATGCCGCCTACAAGCCGCTGGTCGACAGCTGGGCGGAGCGCGAGATGAAGAAGGTGCGCAGCCGTTTCGGCAGCCGCCTGGTGCCGGCCAAGGAGCTGCTCGCCGACATCATCAAGCGCGGCAAAATGGTACGCGCCGTCGCCATGGTCGCCGACCAGGAGCCGACGACGAGCGAGCACAAGCACTGGACGCGGTTCCTCCACCGCGACACCGCCTTCTACATGGGACCGGAGGAGATCGCGCGCGTCACGCGCTTCCCCGTGTTCTTCATCGGCATGAAGCGCACCGCGCGCGGATTCTACGAGCTGCGCTTCGTGCCGCTCTCCTCGCCCGGCGAGTCATTGAAGCCCGGCGAGCTGACCGAGCGGTACGTGCGCCTCGTGGAGCAGCAGATCCGCGACGCGCCCTCCGACTGGCCGTGGTCGCACAAGCGCTGGAAGCTCAGGAAGTCGCTGTATCAGGCGCGAGGCTCAAGAGGCTGATGCCGGCGGGTTCACCGGCTCGGCCGCCGTCCGCCGCAGCTCGCGCGGCAGCCCGAAGGTGACGCGCTCCTCGCGCCCCGCGACCTCGCGCGGCACCTGCGCGCCCCAGGCGCGAAGCTGCTCGAGCACCCGCTGCACGAGGATTTCCGGCGCCGATGCGCCCGCGGTGACGCCGATCGAGCGCTTGCCCTCGAACCATTCG
Source organism: Steroidobacteraceae bacterium (assembly GCA_035545455.1). GTDB lineage: Bacteria > Pseudomonadota > Gammaproteobacteria > Steroidobacterales > Steroidobacteraceae > 13-2-20CM-66-19. The sequence goes on along the minus strand of DASZYK010000255.1, from coordinate 4,629 downwards.
CGCTTCAGATCCTCGGGACCGTCGACCAGGTAGCCGGGAATGCCGGCGCGGTCCGCGAGCTCCCGCAGACGGTTGGAGTTCGAGCTCGACCGCGAGCCCACGACCACCAGGAGATCGCATTCGGCGAGCAGCTTCTTGACGGCATCCTGCCTGTTCTGCGTGGCGTAGCAGATGTCCTCCTTGCGAGGCGTTGCGAGCTGCGGGAAGCGCCGGCGCAGCGCCGATACGATCTCCGTGGTGTCATCGACCGACAGCGTGGTCTGGGTCACGAACGCGAGGTTGGCCGGGTCGCGGACCTGTAGCGCCTCAACATCCGCCTCGCTGCCGACCAGATACATGCTGCCGCCGAAGGAAGTGTCGAATCGTCCCATCGTGCCTTCGACTTCGGGGTGGCCGGCGTGGCCGATGAGAATCACCTCCCGTCCCTCACGCGCGTATCGCTGCACCTCCATGTGAACCTTGGTGACCAGCGGACAGGTGGCATCGAACACGGTAAGTCCCCGCTCCTTCGCCTCGTCCTCCACGGCATGCGAGACGCCGTGCGCGGAGAAGATCACGGTGGCGCCGGACGGCACCTCCTTCAGCTCCTCGACGAAAACGGCGCCGAGCTCGCGCAGGCGGTCGACGACGTGGCGGTTGTGAACCACCTCGTGACGCACGTAGATCGGCGCGCCGAAGAGGGCGATCGCCCGCTCCACGATGTCGATCGCGCGGTCAACGCCGGCGCAGAAGCCGCGGGGGTTGGCGAGAAGTACCTGCATCACACGTTCTCCTTCCTCGAGCCGCGGGTCCCGAGCCACGCATCGGCCAGCAGCAGCACCGCGCCCACCGTGATCGCCGAGTCCGCGACGTTGAACGCCGGAAAATACGCTCCGTGCCAGTGGGCGAGGATGAAATCGACCACGTGCCCGATCCGCAGCCGGTCGATGAGATTGCCGAGCGCGCCGCCGAGGATCAGGGTCAGGCTGAGGCACAGCATCCATTGGGCGCGTCCGTTGAGACGGCGGAGCCAGAGCGTTATCCCGGCGGCCACCGCCGCGGCCAGGCCCGCGAACAGCCATTTCTGCCAGCCCGAAGCCTCCGCGAGGAAGCTGAAGGCCGCGCCCGTATTGTACGTCAGGGTGATATCGAGCACCGGAAGAAGGCGCACCATCCCATTGAGGGCCACGTGCGCGACGATCCACGCCTTGACGACCTGGTCGAGTCCGATCACCGCCAGCGTGACCGGCAGCCAGCGCCAGCCGCTGGGCCCGCGGGCGGCAGCCGCGTCCCGAGCACGATCAGCCACGCCGGTACCTTGATCGTTGGCGGCGCTCATACGTAGCGCCGGTTCTCGCCCGGGCCTTCGAGGTTGGTCGCGCAGCGGCCGCAGATCTCCGGATGCCGAGGGTCCGATCCGACATCCGGACGGCGCTGCCAGCACCGCACGCACTTCGGATCGGAGGTGGGCTTCACCCCGATCCAGACCCCGCTGCTCCCCGTGTTGGTGGCGGGAACCGCGCCGGCGGGCGGTGCGCCCTCGATCCTGTGGACGCGGGCGTGCGAGGTGATGAAGAAGAACCGAAGCTCATCGCCCAACGCGTTGAAGCGCGCGTACTCGTCCGGAGCGCAGTAGATGTCCACCTCGGCGTCGAGCGGCGCGCCGATGGTGCCCGCGTCGCGCAGCTTCTCGAGCTCGCGAGTGACATCGCTGCGAAGCTGCAGCAGGGCGGGCCAGTCGACATCGGCCGCGGAAACCTCCGGAGGCTGATGCCAGGTCTCCAGAAACACGGACTCGGAGCGCTCGCCGGGCAGAAACCCCCAGATCTCCTCCGCCGTGAAGGACAGCACCGGCGCGAGCCAGCGCACCATGCACTCCGCGATGTGATACATCACGGTCTGCGCGGAGCGGCGCGGGCGCCCCGCCGTCGGCGTGGTGTACATGCGGTCCTTCAGCACGTCGAGGTAGAAGCCGCCCAGGTCGACGCTGCAGAAGTTGTGCACTTTCTGGTAGATGAGATGGAAGGCGTAGCGGCGGTATGCCTCGACGATTTCCGCCTGCAGCGCGGCGGTGCGGGCGAGCGCCCAGCGGTCGAGCGCCAGCAGGTCCCCGGCGGGCAGCGCGTCGCGCTTCGGATCGAAGCCGTCGAGGTTGCCGAGGAGGTAGCGCACGGTGTTGCGCATGCGGCGATAGGAATCCGCCATGCGCTTCAGGATCTCGTCCGACACGCTCATCTCGTTCGCGTAGTCGGTGGCGGAAACCCAGAGGCGCAGCACGTCCGCGCCCAGCGTGCTCATGACCTTCTGCGGCGCGACCACGTTGCCGAGCGACTTCGACTGCTTGCGCCCCTTCTCGTCCACGGTGAACCCGTGCGTCAGGACGCCGCGGTACGGGGCTCGCTCGTACAGCGCTTCCGACATCAGAAGCGAGCTGTGGAACCAGCCGCGGTGCTGGTCCGAGCCTTCGAGGTAAAGATCGACCGGCGCCGCGATCTCCGGCCGCTCCGCGCCGACGCATTCGAACGACAGGCCCGAGTCGGCCCAGACATCCATGACATCCCTGACCTTCTCGTACTGATCGGCGTCCGGGCCGAGGAGCTCGCTCGGGTCGAGCGAGAACCAGGCCTCGATGCCGTCACGCTCGACGCGCGCGGCCACCTGCCCGATGAGCTCCTGCGTGCGCGGATGCAGCTCGCCGGACTGCGCATGGACGAAGAGCGGGATGGGCACGCCCCACGTGCGCTGGCGCGAGATGCACCAGTCCGGCCGGTTCTCGATCATGCCGGTGATGCGCTGCTCGCCCCATTCGGGTGTCCACTGGACCTTCTTGATGTCGCGCAGCGCGTGCCGGCGCAGCCCTTCGCGCTCCATGCTGATGAACCACTGCGGCGTCGCGCGGAAGATGACCGCTGTCTTGTGCCGCCAGCAGTGCGGGTAGCTGTGCACGAACGGCTCGAGGTGCATCAGCCTGCCGCGCTCGCGCAGCGTCTGCAGGAGCACATCGTTGGCCTGATCGACCTTGAGCCCGGCGACGAGCGGCGTGTCGGCGAGGAATCGGCCGTCGTTGCCGACGGGATTGACGACGGGCAGGCCGTAGCGCTGGCCGACGATGAAATCCTCGTGACCGTGCCCGGGAGCGGTGTGGACCGCGCCCGTGCCGGCATCGAGCGTCACGTGCTCGCCGAGAATGACGGGCACCTGACGGTCCTGAAACGGATGCTGCAGCTTCAAGCCTTCGAGATCTCGGCCCGTGGCTTCGGCCAGCACCGCGAGCCGCGTCATCCCGAAGCGCTCGAGACACGCATCGAGCAGGTCCGCGGCCAGGATGAGCCGCCGGCGCTCGCCCTCGCGCTCCGCCTCGAGCAACGCGTATCGGAACTCGTCGCGCAGCGCGACCGCCTGATTCGCGGGCAGCGTCCATGGAGTCGTGGTCCAGATGACGAGATCGGGCACCTTGCCACCGAGTTGACCGTCAGCAAGCCCCATGCGCCGCTCGAGATCCCGCGGATCCACTACGGGGAAGCCGACGTCGATCGCGGGAGAGGTCTTCTCCTCGTACTCGACTTCCGCCTCGGCCAGGGCGGAGCGGCAGTCGAGACACCAGTGCACGGGCTTCACGCCCTTGTAGAGATGCCCGTTGGCGATGATGCGGCCGAAGGCGCGCAGCTGCTGCGCCTCGTACCGCGGCGCCATCGTGAGATAGGGATGATCCCAGTCCCCCAGCACCCCTAGCCGCTTGAAGTCCCCGCGCTGCAGATTCACCTGCTCCTGCGCGAACGCGCGGCAGGCGGCCCGGAAGGCCGCGGGGTCGAGCTTCTGGCCCGGGCGGCCGTGCTTCTTCTCCACCTGCAGCTCGATCGGCAGGCCATGACAATCCCAACCCGGGATGTAGGGAGCGTCGAATCCGTCGAGGGAGCGCGACTTGACGATGATGTCCTTGAGGATCTTGTTGACGGCGTGGCCGATGTGGATGGCGCCGTTGGCGTAGGGCGGCCCATCGTGCAGCACGAAGCGCGGGCGTCCACGAGCGACCTGACGCTGCTTGCCGTAGATGTCGCGCTCCTCCCACGCGGCCACCATGGCCGGCTCGCGCCGGGCGAGGTCCGCCTTCATCGGAAAGGCGGTCTGCGGGAGGTTGATCGTGCTCTTATAGTCGGTCATCAATACTCAGCCATGAAGAATCTGTCGGGCCTGCGCAGCGTCCTTGTGCATCTGCGCGACCAGCGCGTCGAGGGACGGGAAGTGCTCCTCCTCGCGCAGCTTGGCCACGAATTCCACCTCGATCTCGCGGCCGTAGAGATCGCCTGAAAAGTCGAACACGTGCGCCTCGAGGAGCGTGTGCTCGCCGTCGACGGTCGGGCGCGTCCCGAGGCTCGCCACTCCGGGGAGCGGAGCGTCCGCGGCGCCATGCACCCGTACGGCGAAAATGCCCTGCACCGGCGGACGCCTGCGCTCGATCTGCAGATTCGCCGTCGGGAAGCCGAGATTGCGTCCCAGACGGTTCCCCTGCACCACCCGGCCGGTCATCGAGTACGGCCGGCCGAGCCATCGGCGGACCTGCTCGAAGTCGGCGCGCGCGAGCGCTTCACGCACGCCGCTGCTGCTCACGCGCTCTCCGTCCACGGTCACCGGCGCCACCACGTCGACCTC